>DATNLP010000321.1:0-11759 GCA_035602795.1 Acidimicrobiales bacterium
GCCGCCGCCCTCGCCGCGCGCGCCGAGCTGATCGTCCCTCCCGGCGGGACGGCGGACTTCCTGGCGCCGTGGTCGGTGGCCACCCTGGCCCGGCCCGACCTGGCCGTCACCTTGCAGCGGCTGGGGGTGACCACCCTGGGGCAGTTCGCCGCGCTGCCGGCGGCGAGCGTGTCGGACCGCTTCGGCGCGGACGCGGCGGCTTGTCACGCCGTGGCCCGCGGCGAGAGCGGGGAACTGGCCGGCCTGCGCGACCGCGGCATCGAGCGGCGGCTGCGGGTGGCTCGGGGTGAGGACCCCGACCGGGGGGACAGGCCACCACCGCCCACCCAGCCCGGCTTCTTCGGCGGCGCGTCGGAAGCCGATCTCCGCGCCGCCCGCTCCTTCGTCAAGGTGCAGGAGCGCCTCGGCATCGACGCCGTGTTGATGGGGCGGGTGCAGGGCGGCCGGGACCCGGCCACCCAGTCGGTGCTGGTGCCGTGGGGCAGTCCCGAGGCCGACATCGGCCCGGCCGGCGCGCCGTGGCCGGGGCAACTGCCGCCGCCGGCGCCGACCGACGTCCTGCGGGCCCCGCCCCGGGCCGAGCTGATCGACGCCGAGGGAAACGCCATGGTGGTGAGCGGGCGCGGGCTGCTGGAGGTGCCGATCGACCGGCTGTCGGTCGGCGGAGGGCCCTGGGAGCAGGTGGTGGGCTGGGCCGGCCCCTGGCCGGTGACCGAGCGCTGGTGGTCGGTGCGTCGACGCCGCGCCCGCCTGCAGGTCGTCACCTCCGACGGCGTGGCCCGTCTGCTGTGCACCGAGCGCGGGCAGTGGTGGGTGGAAGCTCTCTATGACTGACCGCGGCGCATGACCGAGCCCTACGCCGAGCTGCACGCGCATTCGGGGTTCAGCTTCCTCGATGGCAGCAGCGATCCCGAGGAGCTGGTGGCCGAGGCGCACCGGCTCGGCCTCGAGGCCCTGGCGCTCACCGATCACCACGGCTTCTACGGCGTGGTGCGCTTCGCCGAGGCGGCGCGGGTGTGCGGGCTGCCGACGGTCTTCGGTACCGAGGTGACGCTGGCGCCGGCCAGTCCGCGCACGGGCGAGCCCGATCCGACCGGCGCCCACCTCGTCATCCTCGCCCGCGATCCCGACGGCTACGCGCGCCTCTCCACCGTGCTGGCGGACGCGCATCTCGCAGGCGGGGAGAAGGGCAGGCCCATCTTCACCCTCGACGCCCTGGCCCGCGCCGCCGGTGGCCACTGGCTGGTGCTCAGTGGCTGCCGGAAGGGGGCGGTCCCCGCCGCGCTGATGGAAGCAGGGCCCAGCGCGGCCTCCCGCCAGGTGGGCACGCTGGTCGACGCGTTCGGGCGAACGAACGTGGCGCTCGAGCTGTGGGATCACGGGGACCCGATCGACACGGCGCGCAACGATGCGCTGGCGCGCCTGGCCGTCGAGTGGGGAGTGGACGCAGTGGCCACCAACAACGTGCACTACGCCACGCCGGCCGGGTTCCGCCTCGCCACCACGCTCGCCGCGGTGCGGGCGCGCCGGCCGCTGGCGGAGTTGGAGGGGTGGCTTCCCCCGGCACCGGTGGCCTGTTTGCGCTCGGCCGCCGAGCAGACGCGGCGCTTCGCCCGGTGGCCGGGCGTGGTCGAGCGGGCGGCCGAGCTCGGGCGGGCCTGCGCGTTCGACCTGCGTCTGGTGGCGCCGCGGCTGCCCGACTTCCCCGTGCCCGAGGGCCTGGACGAGCAGGGCTACCTGCGCCAGCTGGTGCACGAGGGGGCCATGGCGCGCTACGGACCGCCCGAGCGTGAGCGCGTGCCGGGGGCGTGGAAGCAGATTGCGCGCGAGCTCGACGTGATCGGCCAGCTCGGCTTCGCCGGCTACTTCCTCGTCGTGTGGGACATCGCGCGGGTGTGCAAGCGGCTGGACATCTACTGCCAGGGGCGCGGCTCGGCGGCCAACTCGGCCGTCTGCTACGCGCTCGGCGTCACCAACGTCGACGCAGTCGACCTCGGGCTGCTGTTCGAGCGCTTCCTGTCGCCGGCACGCGACGGGCCGCCCGACATCGACGTGGACATTGAGTCGGGGCGGCGCGAAGAGGTCATTCAGTACGTGTACGAGCGCTACGGTCGCCGCCACGCGGCACAGGTGGCCAACGTCATCACGTACCGGCCGCGCTCGGCCGTGCGCGACGTGGGCAAGGCGTTCGGCTTCACCCCCGAACAGGTGGACGCCTGGTCGTCGGGCATCGACGCCGGGCACGGGCGGGGCGTGTCGTCGACGGAGGCGTTGTACGAGGCGGTGGACCCCGAGGCGGAGATCGACCCCGTGGCCGGTGGGCCGGGTGGTGGTGGCGGACCGGGTGGTGGTGTCGGCGGCGGGCTGGGCGGGGTGCCGCCGCTGGTGGCCGAACTGGCGGCCGAGGTGCTGGACCGGCCGCGGCATCTCGGGATCCACTCGGCCGGCATGGTGCTGTGCGACCGGCCGGTGGTCGAGGTGTGCCCGGTGGAGTGGGGGCGCATGCCGGGGCGCTCGGTGCTGCAGTGGGACAAGGACGACTGCGCCGCCATCGGGCTGGTCAAGTTCGACCTGTTGGGCTTGGGCATGCTCGAGGCGCTGCATCGCATGGTCGACCTGGTACGTGACTTCCACGGGGTGACTGTCGACCTGGGCCAGCTCCCCCAGGAGGAGGCGATCTACGACCTGCTTTGCGAGGCCGACACGGTCGGGGTGTTCCAGGTGGAGAGCCGGGCCCAGATGGGGACGCTGCCCCGGATGCGGCCGCGCCGTTTCTACGACATCGCCATCGAGGTGGCGATCATCCGGCCCGGTCCCATTCAGGGGCACGCGGTCAACCCGTATCTCCGCCGGCGCTGGGGCGAGGAGGAGGTGACCTACCTGCACCCACTGCTCAAGCCGATTTTGGAGCGGACGTTGGGGGTGCCTTTGTTCCAGGAGCAGTTGATGGAGATGGCCGTCGCCATCGCCGGCTTCAGTCCGGCCGACGCTGACGAGCTGCGCCAGGCCATGGCGGCCAAGCGCTCGGCGGCGCGCATGGAAAAGATGCGGGTCCGCCTCTACGAGGGCATGGCGGCGCGGGGCGTGACGGGTGCGGTGGCCGACCAGGTCTTCGACGCGCTGGCCGCCTTCGCCAACTTCGGCTTTCCCGAGTCGCACTCGGTGTCCTTCGCGCACCTGGTGTATTCGTCCGCCTGGCTGAAGCTGCACTATCCCGCGGCGTTCACGGCGGGGTTGCTGAACTCACAGCCCATGGGGTTCTGGTCGCCCCAGTCGCTGGTGGCCGACGCCCGCCGCCACGGTGTCGAGGTGCGGCGCCCGCATGTGAACCGCTCCGAGGTGGGGGCGTCGCTCGAGGGTGCGCTGGCTTCACCGGTGCTGCGGCTCGGGCTGGGCTCGGTGCGCGGGGTGGGGGAGGCGACGGCCGAGCGCATCGTGGCCGGACGCCCGTGGTCGGGTGGCGAGGACCTGGTGCGCCGGGCGGGGGTGACCCAGGCGCAGCTCGAGACGCTGGCCGCGGCGGGGGCGCTCGACCCCGAGGGCGAGGCGGCGGGGGCCGTGGTGGGCCGGTCGATGACGTCGGTGCGCCGCCGGCTGCTGTGGACGGCCGGGGCGGCGGCGCAGTCCACCCCGGACCGCCTGCCGGGCGTGGTGGTGGGGGCGGCGGCGCCGACCCTGCCCGAGCCCAGCCTCTACGACTCGGTGGGTGACGACCTGTGGGCCCTGGGACTGGCACCCGAGCGCACGGCCATGCACCTGGCCCGGGAGCGCCTCGAGGCCATGGAGGTGGTGACGGCAGTGGGGCTCGAGTCGTGTCGCGACGGGGAGCGGGTGACGGTGGCCGGCGTGGTGACGCACCGCCAGCACCCCGAGACGGCGCGCGGGGCGGTGTTCGTCAACCTGGAGGACGAGACGGGGCACGTGAACGTGGTGTTCTCCCGGGGGGCCTGGGCGCGCTGGAAGCACATAGCCCGGCACGCACCGGTGCTGCTGATCCGCGGCCGGGTCCGGCGCGGGCAGGGCGCGGTCAGCTTCGACGCCGAGCGGGTCGAGGCGCTGGTGGTGGGGACGGCGGTGCCGGCGAGCCGGGACTTCCGCTAACCGGGTTGGCGGCGTTCAGCACGGAAACCCGCCCGGGGAGCCGAGCCCGTGGCCCGTCCGGTGGACCCGGGCAGGACAGACACGCCGATCGTCCGTTGGATCGGGTCGGCGTGTCCGTCCGGCGCCGAGGGTGCCGCGCCCGCCGGGTTGTCGGATGGCGGGAGCGGGGGGGAACTGCTGGGTACGACTGTCTGGGTGGTGCGTGTCCCTGGCCCTCAGGCTCGTGTCACAACGACGATGCGTGACACGACCATTTTGGTTTTGGTCACGGGGTCATGTCGCCTTCGGCCGGGGAACCCTTAATAGGACTTTCGGACTGTTACGCCGTCGGGCGTACAACTCTCCCGAAAATTGTGCAACTGGAGCGTGGAGGCGACGTTCGCTCCTCCTCCGTTGTGGTTGAGAGCGGCGGACGCATGACACGGAGCCGAGGGACATGTGGCTCGAGCTCGACCTCGATCCGGCACAGCGCCGGCGCCGGTTCGGCCGAGGCAGACTTGTCGACGTGACCGAGGAAGCGAGGCGGCGACAACGACTCACGCTCTGGGCGATGAGCGTGTCCCAGGGCATGATCCTCCTCGACATCACGATCGTCAACATCGCGCTGCCGTCGATCCAGTCTCAGCTGCACATGAGCACCGCTCTGCTCGAGTGGGTCATCAGCGCCTACGCGTTGACGCTGGCCACGTTGATCCCTCTGGGTGGGACCCTCGGTGATCGCTACGGCCGCAAACGACTCTTCCTCGTGGGCCTCGTGATCTTCACCGCTGCCTCGGCGGCCTGTGCCCTCTCGTCCGTCGACGTCGCGCTCATCGGCTTCCGCGTCCTGCAAGGTATCGGGGGAGCGGTCATGTCGGCCCTCACTCTCTCCATCCTGTCGGAGGCGTACCCTCCCGAGACGCGACCGGGCGCCATCGGCGTCTGGGCCGCCGTCGCCGGCCTCGGATTCGGTCTCGGACCCGTGATCGGTGGTGTCCTGATCGGCCTGTTCAACTGGTCCAGCGTCTTTTGGGTCAACGTCCCCATCGGCATCGTGGGATTCGTCGTGGCGATCGTCGGGGTGAGCGAATCGCGCGACCCAGCCGCCCGCCACCTCGATCCCACGGGCATCGTGCTGTCGGCGGCCGGGCTGTTCGGGGTGACCTTCGGCTTCATCGAAGCGGCCAACCACGCCTTTGCGTCACCGGTGGTGTACGGGCCGATCCTGGCCGGCGCGGCGCTCCTCGCCGTCTTCGTCTGGTGGGAGCACCGCTGCGCCTCGCCGATGGCGCCGCCGGCCCTGTTGCGCGACCGGGGCTTCCGCACGTCCTGTTCGGTGTACTTCCTGGCCTACCTGGCCCTGGCCAGCGTCATGTTCTTCGTCACCCTCCTCTTCCAGGACGTCAAGGGATGGTCGGCGCTGCACACCGGCGTGTCCTGGCTCCTCATGAACGGCCCCTTCATCGTGATGGCGCAGCTCTCCGGCCGGGTCCAACGCAGGTTCTCAAGCGGACGCGTGGTCCTGGCCGGCTGTCTCGTCGCCGCCGGGGGCGTGTTCATCCTCAGCCTCGTCACCACGTCGACGCCCTTCGTGCTGGCCGGCGCGGGCTACGTGCTGCTCGGCGCCGGCTACGGCACGCTGGTGCCGGGGATCACCGGCGTCGCCATGCGGACCGTCCCCGTGGGGAGCTCCGGCGTCGCGGCGGGGATCCTGAACACCAGCCGGCAGGTCGGCACGTCGGTCGGCCTGGGGTTCGTCGGGTTCCTCGGCGTCCGGGCCGCCAGCGCTACGTGGACATCGAGCATTGCGCAGCTGCCCTCCGCTTCGCAGCGGGCAGCCAGCGGTCTGACGCAGAGCGTGACAAGCGGCGACGTGGCGGCGGTCACCGCCAAACTTGGCCCGCACGCAGGGCAGGCCGCCACGTCGGCGTTCGTCCACGGCTACAGCGTGGCGATCACCGTGTGCGCGTTGGCCCTGCTCGTGGCGACGGTCGTCACCTACGCCGGCCTGCTGCGACCGCTCAAGGTGGTGGCGGCAGGCGACGTCTCGCCGGCGACGTCGTGACCCACCGGCCCGCCAGCAGGCTCCGCGCAAAGATGCCAGACTGCCGAACAGCCGACCGGAAGGAACAACCGTCATGATCCGCTTGAGTGTCCTGTACCCCGACGGTGAGGGCGCGACCTTCGACCACGACTACTACCGGGAGAAGCACGTGCCGCTGGCGCTGCGCGCTTGGGGACTCGAGTCCGGCGAAATCGACAAAGGAGTGGACGGTCCGTACGTCGCCGCCGTGCACGTCGTCTTTGACTCGATGGATGCGATGCAGGCGGCGATGGCCTCCGAGCTGCTGGGCGAGGTGATGGCCGACATGGCCAACTACACCAACATCACGCCGGTCCTGCAGACGAGCGAGGTCGTGGGCTGAGCTGAGCTCAGCCCGGCTATTGAGCTACGGCTGCGCATGCGCCTCGACCTCGGTGAAGAGGTCGCCCTGCGCCGCACCGGAGCCTGACCCGCCGCCACCTCGACCGCGCAGCACGTAGGCGAGCGCCACGGCGACGCACGCGCCGGCAAGCGGACCGGCCACATACACCCAGTAAGCCGTCCAATCGTGCCCGACCAGATCCGGTCCGAAGGTGCGGGCCGGGTTCATGGACGTGCCGGAGATGGGGCTGCCCCAGAGGCCGGCCAGCGCGATGTACGAGCCGACGCCGAAGGCACCGATGATGCCGACGTTCTGCGCGCCCGAGGCCGTGCCCAAGATGACGCTGACCAGGCCGGTGGTCAGGATGAGCTCCATCCAGAAGGCGGCCAGGTGCGAGTAGCCGTGAGCGGGGTAGTTGGACCCGTACATGGCGGACACGTTGATGACGCTCCGGAGGAACAGGCAGGCCAGGGTGGCCCCGGCCAGCTGGACCACCACGTAGCCGGGGACGCGGTTCCAGGGAAAGTCGCGCCGCAGCGCGAAGGCCACGCTCACGGCCGGGTTGAGGTGGGCGCCCGAGATCTTGCCCATGAACAGGATGATGCCCAGAACCATGAGGCCCGGGGCCACCACGGCGGCTTGCCGGCTGATGGTGCCGGGAAAAGCGTGCGACATCATGCCGCCGCCGGCGGCGACGAGGACGAGGAAGAACGTGCCGAGGAGCTCGGAGAAGAGGCGGCGCCATTCCTGGCGGGGGTCTTTGAAGTCGTTCATCCGCTGGAGCACGCTCTGCTCGTAGCGGGCGAGCGGCCCGGTGACTTCTATGGTCGTGGTGGTCATCGTTACCTCGCAGTGGTCGAGTTGCGAGAAATTCTGACCGGGGCCAAGGCCGAACTGCGGGATGGTGCGGCCGTCGTGCCTGGCTGAGGAGGTCTGGGCGCGTGCCGTCCGGTGCGCGCACAGACGTTGTCAGGTGACGACGAGGCCCTTCCCGGTGATCAGCGGGAGGTCGAGCGCGGTGACCAGACCAGGTTTGGCCGCGATGACTGCCGGTATGGCGTTGACCAATCGCATGGCCGTCGCCTTCAACCCGGCCGTGTTGTGGTCGCCGTCGGTCCCCATGAGCTGCAGGTCGAGCGTGTAGTTGGGTTCACCCGTTATCTGCACCCGGTAACAGCCCTGTCCGGCCGGCTGCGGCCAGGTGGGGCCGAGGTCGTCGCGCAGCCGGGTGACGTGCTCGAGGACGACCACCGCCTTGTCGCCCACCAGGCCGCGCACCTCGAAGTGGAGCGCGGCTGCCGTGCCCTTCTCGATGGTGCCGGCATCGACCTCGAAGTCTTCCGGCGCCGCCTCGCGCTCGTACCACTCGGTCACGTCGGTCAGGGTGACACCAAGGCCCGTCGCGATCTGGCGCACAACGCTGCCCCAGGCCGAGATCAGCACGCCCGGGGACAGCAGCAGGGGCACGTCGTCCAGGTCGCGTCCGAAGCCCATGATGTCGAAGAGCACCATGGGCTGGTTGTAGGTGTTGTAGTTGAGCACCTCGGAGCAACGGACCTCCTCGATGCGCTCGCTAATGCCCGAGAGGACGAGTGGCAGGGCGTCGTTCGCAAAGCCAGGGTCCACGCCGTTGACGAAGAGAGAGACGCCGGCCCGCTCCGCCGCCGCGATGAGCGGTGCGGCCATGGCATCGCCCTCCTCGGGGTACTGCAGCATCACAGGGCTGGAGGAGACGACGTTGATGCCGGCAGCCAGGAAACGCTCGAGATCGGCCAGCGCCTCGAAGATGCGGTCGTCGGCCATGGCGGTGTGCAGGATGCAGTCAGGCCGCAGGGCCAACAGCGCGTCGACGTCATCGGTGCCGCGCACCCCCAGGCTGTGCCCGAGGCCGGCCAGCTCGCCGGCGTCGCGCCCCACCTTGTCGGGGTTGGACACGAAGAGGCCGACCAGATCGAGGTCGGGGTGGGCGTCGATACCGGCCAGGGCATGGCGCCCGACGTTGCCGGAACTCCACTGCACGACGCGAGAGGGCATGATGTTCCTTCCTCAGAGGTCCGGGATGGGCATCTCGAGGTTGGGCGACTGCAGCCCGCCGTCAACCTCGATGATTTTGCCGGTGATGTAGGCGCCAGCCGGTGATGCGAGGTAGAGGACAGCCGAGGCGATGTCGTCGACGTGCCCCAGTCGCTTGAGCGGCGTCGCCTCCTCCATGGCGGTGCGCAGCTCGTCGCTCGACATGACGATGTCCAGCGCCGAAGTGGCGGTCGAGCCGACGCCGATGGCGTTGACCCGGATGCGCGGGGCGAGGTCGCGCGACGCCAGCCGTGTGTACTGCTCGAGGGCACCCTTGACCGTCCCGTAGCCCAGGTAGCCCCGGCCGCCCACGTGGCCCATCACCGAGGAGATGCTGACGATGGCGCCGCCGGGATGCTCTCCTTCGAGCATGCGGGGCACGGCGGCTCGCACCAGCGCGTGGCCGGCCGAGACGTTGAAGCGGAAGGCCTCCTCCAAGAAGCGCGGCGAGGTGTCGAGCAGGGGCCGGGGCATGGTGCCGCCCATGTTGTTGACGACGATGTCGAGCCGTCCCAGTTCCGTGAAGGCCGTCTCGGCCAGCGACGCCATCAGGTCGAAGTCGGTCAGGTCTCCGGGCACCACCACGGCGCGCCGCCCTACGGCCTCGACTTGTTTGGCCACCTGGCGAAGCTGGTCCTCGGTGCGGGCGGCCAGCACGACGTCGGCGCCGGCCTCAGCCAGGGCGATGGCGGTGGCGGCGCCGATGCCGCGACCGCTGGCGGTGACGACGGCGACCTGGTCGGTGACGAGGAATCGGTCGAGGATCATCCGGCGAATGTAGTTGGCCACCCCGCAGGGCGCGCCGGGTGGTTCAGGCGGGGGCGGTCCCCGCATCGTGGTCAGCGTCGACGCGGCCGTCGTCCGCCGACGCCGGCGTCCCGATGCGAGCCACCAGGTTGCCCCAGCCCACTTGGTCCTCGAGGACCGGGAAGGGCTTCGGCAGGACCTCGGCCTTGACCTTGTCGGGCAGACTCAGATCACCGCCCGTGTGCCCCACGCTGAAGACGCGTTCGGGCCGGGCCCGTCCGATCATGGATGTGCCCCAGCGCCACAGCGCCACGAAACGCGAGCCGAATCCGTTGAGAAAGGCCAGGTGTACGAACATCCACACGATCCATCCGGGGAAGCCGCTCAAACGGAGGCGCCGCACGCTCACGATCGCCTTGAAGCGGCCGATGGACGCCGCGCTCCCGAGGTCGCGGTACTTGAAGGGCACGCTGTCGCCGCCCTTGAGCCGCCGCTTGATCGTGTTGGCGGCGTGGAGGCCGCCCTGCATGGCCACCTCGCACACACCGGGAAGGTTGTCGAGGGAGGCCATGTCGCCGACGGCGAAGACCTCGGGGTGCCCCGGCAGGCTGAGGTCGGGCAGGACGGCAATCCTCCCGGCTCGGTCCGTCTCGGCTCCTGTGGCCTCGGCCAGCAGGCCGGCCAAGGGTGAGGCCTGGACGCCGGCAGCCCAGATGACGGTGCCGCATTCGAAACGCCCCGTCGCGCCCTCTGCGCTCTCGGTGTCGACCCCGAACGGGTCTACCCCGACGACCCGCAGGCCCATGCGCAGCTCGACGCCCATTTTCTCGAGCTCGGTGCTGGCCCGGTCTGAGAGTTCTCCGCCGAAGGTGCTCAGCGGTTTGTGGCCGCCGTCGACCAGGACGACCCGGACCATGCCGGGATCGATGTTGCGGAACTCGCCCTTCAGGCTGCGGTAGGCGAGCTCGCGGATTTGCCCGGCCAGCTCGACGCCGGTCGGACCGGCGCCGACGATGACGAATGTCATCCAGAACCGCTGTAGCGCCGGGTCGCGCGCCGAATCGGCGATTTCGAGCGCCCCGTAGACGCGGCGCCGGAGCTCCATGGCGTCGTCGATCGTCTTCATACCCGGGGCGACCAAGGCGAACTCGTCGTGGCCGAAGTAGGACTGCCCGGCGCCGGCGGCGACGATCAGGCTGTCGTAGGCGTACTCGTTGACCTCGCCCGGGAGGGCGGCCGTGTGGACGACCCGCTGCTCAAGGTCGAACCCGGTCACTTTGGACAGGACGACATCGACATTCTTGCGACGGCGCAGGAGATGCCGCAGCACGGGTGAGATGGCGCCCGGCGACAAAATTCCGGTGGCCACCTGGTAGAGCAGCGGCTGGAACAGATGATGGTTGCGCTGATCGATGAGCGTGATGTCGACGTCAGCGCGGGCGAGTAGGCGCGTGGCGGGCAGTCCGCCGAAGCCGCCCCCTACCACCACGACCCGGTGTCTCTTGGCTTCGGTCACCTCCACTCCCTCCTACGTCCCTTGCTACGCGTTGCTCTCGGCTGCCTCCGCTTCGATGAGCCGCCCGAGGGCGTCGATCAGAGCCAGGTGGGTAAAAGCCTGGGGGAAGTTACCCAGATGCTCGCCCGTCGTCGCGTCGATCTCCTCGGCGTAGAGCAGCAGCGGCCCGGCGAAGTTGAGCAGTTTCTGGCACAGGGCGGTCGCCCGCTGACGCTCACCGATCATGGCCAGCGCGGTGACCAGCCAGAAGGAGCAGATGGTGAAGGTCCCCTCCTTGCCCTCGAACCCCGTGTCAGTGGAGTCCACCTTGTAGCGCAACACCAGCCCGTCTTCGGTCAGCTCGTCGGCGATGGCCAGCACCGTGGCCCGAACGCGCTCGTCCTCGGGAGGGAGAAAGCCGAGGATGGGGATCAGGAGGAGCGAGGCGTCGAGCTCCTCGTTGCCGTAGTGCTGCCGGAACCGGCCCGAGGGAGTGACGCCGCGGTCGAGGATCTCGGCCTTGAGGTCGTCGGCCGCCTTGCGCCAGTGCTCGGCGCGCTCTTCATCGTCCCGCCGGCGCGCCATGTGGGCGCCGCGGTCCATGGCGATCCAGCACAAGACCTTGGAGGCCGTGAAGTGCTCGGGCTCTCCCCGGATCTCCCAGATGCCCTGGTCCGGGTCGCCCGAGTGGGAGATGGCGGCCTCGACCAGGCTGGCCAACCCCTCCCAGGTGGCCTTGACGATCTGTGATGCCCCTTGCCGTATGTGGATGTCGACGGCATCGAGGATCATGCCCCACACGTCGTTCTGGTGTTGGTTCCAGGCGCCGTTGCCGACGCGCACCGGACGCGAATTCCGCCAGCCCGAGAGGTGGTCCAGCGTGTGCTCGGTCAGGTCCTTGCGGCCGTCGATGCCATACATGATCTGGAGTTCGAACG
>DATNLP010000332.1:0-3294 GCA_035602795.1 Acidimicrobiales bacterium
CCCGACGACGCCGCCGAGGCCATGGAGTCCGCCGCCCGCGAGGCGCAGGCCTACTTCGGCCGGCCCGAGATCTATCTCGAGCGCTACCTGGCCTGGCCCCGCCACGTCGAGATGCAGGTCCTGGGCGACACGCACGGCACCATGCTGTGGCTGGGCGAGCGCGACTGCTCGGCCCAACGCCGCCACCAGAAGCTGGTGGAGGAGAGCCCCGCACCCGCCTTCCCCGACGACGTGCGCCGGGCCATGGGCGAGGCGGCGGTGAAGGTCTCCCACGCCTGTGGCTACTACAACGCCGGCACGGTCGAGTTCCTGTTCCAGGACGGCGAGTTCTACTTCCTCGAGATGAACACCCGACTCCAGGTCGAGCACCCGGTCACCGAGCTCGTCACCGGCCTCGACCTGGTGGCTTGGCAGATCCGCATCGCCTCGGGCGAGGCGCTGGACTTCACCCAGGAGCAGATCCGCCGGGACGGCCACGCCATCGAGGTGCGCATCAATGCCGAGGATCCGAGCGGAGGTCGCTTCTCTCCCTCGCCGGGCACCATCACCTCGTTCCACCAGCCCTCGGGCCCGGGTGTGCGCCTGGACGGCGGCTACGAGGCGGGCGACACCGTCTCGCAGTACTACGACAACCTCATCGCCAAGCTCATCGTGTGGGCGCCTGACCGCGAGGCGGCGCGGCGGCGCATGCTGCGTGCCATTTCTGAAACGCGCCTGACCGGGGTGGCCACCACCCTGCCCGCCCACGTGGCCATCCTCAGCCACCCCGACTTCGCCGCCGCCACCCACTCCACCAAGTGGGTGGAAGAGACGCTGGACCTGAGCGACCTCTCGATCGCACCGGTCGCCGGCGCCGCGGAGACGGCCAGCGAGGACGACGTGCCCCTGGTCCAGCGAGACGTGACGGCGGAGGTGGACGGCCGGCGCTTCTCGGTGCGGCTGTGGGTGCCCGAATTGGGCACGGCGCCGGTGCCGGGGCGAGCCGGGGCGCGACCCAAGCGGGCGGCGACCCACGCCGTGTCGGGCACGGGCTCGGGTCAGGTCATCGTCCCCATGCAGGGCACCATCGTCAAGGTGCTCGTCTCGGTGGGCGACGTGGTCGAGGTCGGGCAGTCCATCTGCTTGCTCGAAGCCATGAAGATGGAGAACGCGGTGGCGGCGGAGAAGGACGGCGTGGTCAAGGAGGTGCGCGTGAGCGCGGGGGACTCCGTGGGCGCCGGTGACGTCGTGGCGGTCATCGAGTAGGTGGCGGCCACCCCGGCGGCAAAGGAAGCGGCCGCCGTTGTCGTCGACCGCCACCTCGGAGACCTCGTCTCGCTGAGCCACTTCGTCCACGAGCACCCCGAGCTCTGCTTCGGCGAGTCCGTCTCGGCCCGCGCCGTGGCCGAGACGCTGCGGGCGGGCGGCCTCGAGGTCACCGAAGGGGTGTACGACCTGCCCACGGCCCTCGAGTCGAAAGCCGGCGGCGGCGAGCTGGTGGTGGCGGTGTGCGCCGAGTACGACGCGCTGCCCGAGGTGGGTCACGCCTGCGGGCACAACATCATCGCCGCGATGGCCGTGGGGGCGGGCCTGGCCCTGGCCGAGGTGGCAGACGACGTCGGGCTGACCGTGCGCGTCCTCGGCACGCCGGCCGAGGAGGGGGGCGGCGGCAAGGTGCTGATGCTCGAGCGGGGCGCCTTCTCAGGCGTGCACGCCGCCATGATGGCGCACCCCTGGCCAAACGAGCGGCTGACGGCCACCTGCCTGGCCGTGGCCCACTTCGACGTGCGCTACGCCGGGCGGGAGGCCCACGCATCGGCCGCACCCTGGCAGGGGATCAACGCGCAGGACGCGCTCACCGTGGCCCAGGTGGGGCTCGGGCTGCTGCGCCAGCAGCTGCCGCCCGGCGACCAGGTGCACGGCGTGGTCAGAGCGAGCTCCGGGGCGGCCAACGTCATTCCGGCCTCCATCACCGCTCGCTACATGGTGCGCTCGCGTACGGCCGCGGGGCTGGCCGCGCTGCGCCCGCGAGTGGAGGCCTGCTTCGAGGCGGGGGCGCTGGCCACCGGCTGCTCCCTCGAGTACGAGGAGCTGTCCCCCGTCTACTCACACATGGAACCGGATCCCGCGCTGTTGGCCACCTACCGCGCCAACGCGGAGGCGCTCGGGCGGCGCTTCGAGGCGGACGACGCCGGGACACCGCTGCCGACGTTCTCGACCGACATGGCCAACGTCTCGCTGGCCGTGCCCACCATCCACCCGCTCATCGGAATAGAGACGAACGGGGCGGTGAACCACCAGCGGGAGTTCGCCGCCGCCTGCGTGACCGCGTCGGCCGACGCCGCCGTGCGCGACGGCGCGGTAGCGCTGGCCTGGACGGCGATCGACGCCGCCACCGACCCCGCCCTGCGTGAGCGCCTGCTGGCGCGCACGTGATAACCGAGCACGCTCTGCTCGACGTCATCCCGGGGCAGGAGGACCTCTTCATCGAAGCGATGCACAAGGCCAAGGCCGTCATTGCGGAGAGCCCGGGCTTCGTCTCACTCCGGGTCGAGCGCTGCGTGGAGCGGCCCAGCTGTTTCTTGCTGCTGGTCGAGTGGGAGCGCCTCGAGGACCACACTGAGGGCTTCCGGGGCTCAACGGCGTACGAGGAGTGGCGTGCCGCGCTGCACCACTTCTACGACCCCTTCCCGATAGTGGAGCACTTCGAGGCCTTCTGATGCAGGTCAGCCACCCGGACGCGCGCATCGGGACGGGTTGACGGCCTCCGCTGTCAACGCGTGGGGCACAATCCATTTCCCGACGACCTTGCCGTATTGCGCCAGTGAGTCCGGCGGTGTTCTAGCGCGCCCCGTCAAATGGAGCATCGAACGAGAAGACTCCGCCATCCGAGCCGAGGAGCCAATAGCCACCGGTGGCGTTATCGGGCGCCATGCCCACAATGGGAGCGTTGAGGGTGGTTCCACCCATGGAGCCTTCGAAGTCTGCGTCACCGTAGGCAAAGATTCCGCCGTCAGAGGCGACGAACCAGTACCCGAGTCCGTCAGAGGTCGCTGCCATGCCGTTGACGGGCTTGTTCAAATCGACGTTGCCGGTCGAACCGTAGAAGGGGGCATCGCCGAAGGCGAAGATCCCGCCGTCACGAGCGACCAGCCAGTAGCCATGGCCGTCAGGCGTCGACGCCATTCCCACAACGGGCTGGTTGAGGTGCAGATTGCCCGTCGAGCCGTAGAACTGGGCGTCTCCAAAGGAGAAGATGCCTCCGTCCGATGCGACGAGCCAATACCCGTGTCCGTCAGGGGTGGGCGCGATGTC
>DATNLP010000340.1:0-7740 GCA_035602795.1 Acidimicrobiales bacterium
GCCCTGGTGCCGCGCCCCCGGGACGAGGATCCCGTGCGCGCCGGCACCGCCGGCGTGGGGCAGCTCCTGCTGGCCGCCCGGGACGCCGGCGCCCGCCGCATCGTCGTCGGCTGCGGCGGATCGGCCACGACGGACGGCGGCTGGGACGCCTTCGAGGCCGTGGGCTCGCCCGATGCCCTCGGTGACGTCGAGATGGTCGTGGCCTGCGACGTGACGACCCGCTTCACCGACGCCGCCACCGTGTTCGGGCCCCAGAAGGGGGCCACCGGGAAGCAGGTGGCCCGGCTGACGGCACGCCTCGATGCGGTGGCGGCGCGCTACCGGGAGCTGACCGGTGTCGACGTGACCACCGTGCCCGGGGCGGGCGCGGCCGGTGGGCTGGCCGGGGGGTTGCTGGCGCTCGGGGCCCGCATCGAGCCGGGCTTCGACTTCGTGGCCGGTCTGGTCGGCCTGGCCCGCCGCCTCGAGCCGGCCGACCTGGCCGTCACCGGTGAGGGCCACCTCGACCCGCCCTCCTTCCGGGGCAAGGTGCCCGGCGGCGTGCTCGAGCTGTGCCGGCGGCGGCCGGGTGGGCCGCTGCCCGTCCTCTGCATCGCCGGCGCCTCCGACCGCTCGCTGCTGGCCTCGCCGCCCCCGGGCCTGGAGGTGGTCAGCCTGACCGCCCGCTTCGGCCGCGAACGTTCGCGGGGAGAGACGGTCGCGCTCGTCGGCGAGGTGACGGCCGAGGCGCTGGCCCGGTTTTGCCCCTGACGGGGCCGATCAGCCACACTGCGAGGCCGCAGGGCGGGCCATCGGGCCCCCGGCCGGCCGGTTCCCTTCCCCTCGGGACCCGGTGCGCACCATACGACGGACACAGGGAGGCATCACCATGGGACTGCTCGACGGCAAGGTGGCGGTCGTCACCGGCGCTGGCCGCGGCATCGGACGCGAGGAGGCGCTCCTGCTGGCCGGCGAGGGGGCCAAGGTCATCGTCAACGACCTCGGGGCCGGGCTGCACGGCGAGGGCGGCGGAGACGTCCACCCGGCGCAGGAGGTCGTCGACCTCATTGAGGCCGCCGGCGGCGAGGCGACGGTCAACGGCGACGACATCAGCACGTGGGCCGGGGGCAAGGGCCTGGTCGACCAGGCGGTCGACACCTACGGGTCGCTCGACATCCTGGTCAACAACGCGGGGATCCTGCGGGACAAGATGTCGTTCAACATGGACGAGTCCGACTGGGACGACGTCATCCGGGTCCACCTCAAGGGCCACTTCGCTGCGGCCCAGCACGCCGCCGTGTACTGGCGCAACCGGGCCAAGGCCGGCGAGGAGGTGACCGGGCGCATCATCAACACGACCTCGGAGTCGGGCCTCTTCGGCAACGCGGGCCAGGCCAACTACGCCGCCGCCAAGGCGGGCATCGCGTCGCTCACGGTGGTCGAGGCGCGCGAGCTCGGCCGCTACGGCGTGACGGCCAACGCCATTGCGCCGCGCGCCCGGACCCGCATGACCGAGACGCTCTTCGGCAGCGACGGCATGAGCGCCGGCGAAGGCTTCGACCCGTGGGATCCCAAGAACATCGCCAACGTGGTCGCCTTCCTGGCCGCCCCTGCGTCCCAGGACGTGACGGGGCAGATCTTCGTCGTGTTCGGCGCCAGCATCTGGGCCATGAGCGCCTACCAGGCGGTGGGCCAGGTCAGCCGCGACTCGGCCTGGACGCCCGAGGAGCTGGTGGCAGCCAAGGGCGACCTCTTCAAGGGCATCAGCTCGGGCGTCCCCGACTTCAGCTTCATTTAAGGAGCCGCCGCCGGACCGTGCCGGACCGGCCTGGTCGGACGAGGCACCTGGGATACGGTGGCGTCGTCGTGATGGAAAAGCCCGGCGTGCTCGGCACTGGCGGCGCGGCGACGGCGCTCGCCGAGGACGGCGGACCGGTCACGGGCGCTCCGGACACCCCGGGCCAATCCCGGTGGGCCGGGGGGCAGTGGGCCGCCCTGGACCGCAACGGGCTGCGCACCTTCTGGGTGGCCACCGCGGTGGTGCTCGGGCTCGAGCTGGTGCTCTTCCTGGGCGTCAGCACGTTCCGCTCCCACCGCTTCGACCTCTACACCGACTTCGGCACCTACGCCCAGGCGTTCTCCCTCATTGCCCACGGGCACCTCGACCCCTTCGACACCTTCCAGACCTACCCGTTCTGGCAGAACCACTTCGAGCTGGCCATGTGGCCCATCGGGTGGGTCGGCGCGCTGTGGCCGCACCCGGTCGTCCTGCTGTGGCTGCAAGACGTTGCCGTGGTGGCCACCGAACTGATCGCGCTGCTCTGGATCGCGCGCATCTGCGTCGAGCGCGTGGACCGGCGCGGCCAGCTGGTCGCTCTGGTCGCCCTGGTCGCCGTCGTGGCCAACGCCTGGTGGTGGGAGGCCACCATCTTCGACGTCCACTTCGAGACCCTGGGCATGCCGTTCGCGCTGCTGTGCGCCTACTCCCTGTGGCACGGCCGGCCCAGGTCGGCCTGGGCGGCCGCGGTCATCGGCGTCCTCTTCGGCGACGTCGTCGCCCTCTCCATCCTCTTCGTCGGGCTGGCCGGTCTGCTCTCGGCCCGTGTGCGCGACACCGACCGGGGGCGCTGGCACGCCGCCGGCCTGGCCGGCTTCGGCCTGGCCTGGCTGCTCCTCGTGACCGTGCTGCACGGCAACCGCGGGTCGGCGGTCCCCGTCTTCTACGGCTACATCGTCCACGAGCCGTCGACCGCGTCGAGCTGGACCGTGTTCGGCGCCCTGGCGGCGCACCCCGCCAGCGACCTGCACGTGCTGCGCGGGCACGTCGGCGCCATGTGGCGCGTGGTGGCGACCGGCGGGGGCCTGGGCTTGTTGACGCCGTGGGGGCTTCTGCAGGCGGTGGCCGTCCTGGTGCCCGTCGCCCTCAACGTCAACGGGTCGTTCTGGCTGCTGCCGGTGGCCGCCTTCCAGACCATCACCGCCGTGCCCTTCGTGCTGGTGGGGACCGTCATGGTCCTGGTCTGGCTCGGCACCGGGCGACCCGAGTGGCCGCGGCGCCGGGGGGAGCACGCGCAGCGGGCCCTCGCCTCCTGGCGTGCCCCGGCCGCCTGGCTCCTGGGCGCGGGTGCGCTCGCCCTGGCCCTGTCGCAGAGCCTGCCGCTGTGGGACCAGCTCGTCTCCGGGTGGGATACCCCGAGCATCCTCAGCTCGGTCAACGGCACGGCGGCGGCCCAGCTGCGTGCCGTGCAGTCGCAACTCCCGGCCGGGGCCGAGGTGGTCGTCGCCGGCGGTGTGGTCGGCGGCTTCGCCGACCGCCAGGCCGTGTACCCGGTGGAGCCGGCGCCGCAGAACCCCATCCCCGTCACGGCGCCCACCGTCGTGTTCGTCTTCACCAACCAGGGAGAGGAGGGTGTCACGCCGGCGGGCCTGCAGGCCGACGCCGCCTTCGTCGCCCACCGCCTGGGCGCCACCACCCTGCTGCGCCGCGGCGGGGTGACGGCCTACGTCTGGCATCCCGGCGCCCGCACCCCACCCCTCGTCCTGCCCACCACCAGCACGTCAGGCCCGTCGGCGGCGCATCCTTAGGCGCCGGTGGGGCACGATGGCGCCATGGCACACGACCGCAAGTTCCGCTTCGCCGCCCAGCTGAGCCGGGCGCCCGACGGTTCCGCCGCGTCGTGGGCCGCCCAGGCGCGCCGGGCCGAGGACCTGGGCTACAGCGCGCTCCTCATGCCCGACCACTTCGGCGACCAGCTGGCGCCCGTCCCGGCCCTGGCCGCCGCGGCGGCCGCCACCACCACGCTCCGCCTGGGCGCGCTCGTCTTCTGCAACGACTACCGCCACCCGTTCGTACTGGCCAAGGAGGCCGCCACCCTCGACGTACTGAGCGACGGCCGCTTCGAGCTCAGCCTCGGCGCCGGCTGGATGCGGACCGACTACGACGCCGCCGGACTGCCCTACGACCACCCCACCGTCCGGGTGGCCCGCTTCGAGGAGGCGGTCAAGGTCGTCCAGGGCCTGCTGCGCACGGACGGGCCCTTCAACTTCCACGGGGAGCACTACGAGGTGCTGGGGCACACGCTCACGCCGCGGCCCGTGCAGCGGCCGGGCCCGCCGCTGATCATCGGTGGCGGCGGCAAGCGGGTGCTGTCGTTCGCCGCCCGGCACGCCGACATCGTCAGCATCAACGTCAACCTGCGTGCCGGGACCGGGGGCGTCGAGACCGCGGCCGACGCGACGCCCGAGCGGACGCGCCAGAAGGTGGCGTGGGTGAAGGAGGCGGCGGGCGACCGCTTCGCCGACCTCGAGCTGAACTCGCTCATCGGTTTCGTGGTGGTCACGGACGACGCCGCCGGCCTGGCCGCCCAGATGGCCCCCGCCTTCGGGCTCGATGCCCACGAAGCCCTGCACGTGCCGTTGGCGCTCGCCGGCACGCTCGACGAAATGGCCGAGGAGCTCGAGTGGCGGCGGGCCGAGTACGGGATTTCGTACTGGTCGATCGAATCCGACGCCTGGGAGACCCTCGGCCCCGTCGTGGCCAAGTTGGCCGGCACATGACGGTCACCACGAGCTCCGGTTGGGCCGCGCTCGGCCGGCAGCGGGAGCTGTGCGGCGAGCGCATCTTCACCGTCGACGCGCCCTCGGTCGGTCCCGAGCGACACGCGCCCCTGCTCGTGCTCCACGGCTTCCCGACGTCGTCGTTCGACTACTCCGCCGTCCTGGAGGGGTTGCGCCACGGGCGGCGCGTCCTCCTCTTCGACATGCTGGGCTACGGGCTCTCGGCCAAGCCCGACCGCCACTACACCATGGCCCTGCAGGCGGACGTGGCGGCGGCCTTCCTGGCCGACCTGGGCGTCGACCGCATCGCGCTGCTCTCCCACGACATGGGTGACACCGTCGGCGGCGAACTGCTGGCCCGCCGGGCCGAGGGCACCTGGCCGGTCGAGGTGACGCAGCGGGTGGTGACCAACGGGAGCATCTACATCGACCAGGCCCACCTGACCGACGGGCAGCAGATGCTGCTCGGCCTGCCCGACGAACGGCTGCCCGAGGAGATCCCGATCAACGCCTCGACGCTGACCCTCAGCCTGCGCGCCACGTTCAGCCCGGCCACGCCCGAGGTCCCCGAGGGCTGGACCGAGGACCCGGTGCCCCCGGCGGCCGAGCAGATCGTCCACGACGACGGCCACCGCATCCTGCCCCGGCTGATCCGCTACATCGAGGAGCGCCGGGCCAACGAGCGCCGCTTCACCGGCGCCATCGAGGCCGACCGCGCGCCCCTGCACGTGGTCTGGGGTCTCGACGACCCGATCGCCGTCGCCTCCATGGTGGACACCCTGGTGGCGGCGCGCCCGGACGCCACCGCGGTGCGTCTCGAGGGCGTGGGGCACTACCCGATGGTGGAGGCCCCCAGCCGCTTCGCCGACGCCGTGCGGCCGGGTTTGGCTTGACCGGACGCCCCGGCCCTACGCCGGCGCCACCACCTTGAGGTGCCGCACCTCGTCGGGCAGGCTGGCGTAGAGGTCGGCCACCAGGTCGTCGCGCTGGGAGGCGTGGGCGGGGTCGTCCCACAGGTTGTCGAACTGGTACGGGTCCTCGTCGACGCGGTAGAGCTCGCCGGTGGCGATGCCAACCCCGCCCGGACCACGCGTCGACTGCTCGTAGACGACCGGGCAGGGCCGCAGCACGTTGTCGCCCCAGGTCTCTTCCAGCCCATTGGGCTGCCCCGCCGTCGACGGCTCGTACACGGTGCACAGCCACCCGTCGCGGTAGACCGAGCGCAGGTGCATGCCGTAGCCCGGGAACTGGCTGTCCCACTCGCACAGGGCGCGCTCGCGGCCGGGCTCACCGTCGGCCGTGGGCAAGGCCCGACCCTGCATGAAGGGCGCCGGGTCCACGCCGGCGATGGCACAGAACGTCGGCGCCAGGTCGACCTGGCCCACCGGGTCGCTCACCACCGCGGGCGCGATGCCGGCGCTCGGCGCCGGGCGCCAGACGAACGGCAACCGCATCAGCGCGTCCGTGTGGTACGGGCCCTTGTAGAGGAGGCCGAAGTCCCCCTGCAGCTCGCCGTGGTCGGTGGTGAACACCACGTCGGTGTGGTCCAGCTCGCCCCGGGCCGCCACGGTGGCCAGCACGCGGCCGCACGCCTCGTCGATCAGCTCGTTCATGACGTGCACCTTGGCGTTCACCTCGCGGATCTGGTCCGGCGTGAGCTTCGAGGGCACGAAGGCGGCCGGGCCACCTTCCCTGTTGGGGAAGCTGCCGTCCCAGAAGGCCAGCCAGTGGGCCGGCTTGCGGGCCAGGACCCGGCGGATCTCCTCCTCCGAGCCGGGGTGGCCCGGCGGCAGGTCCAGCTCCTGCCACGGCACCCGGGGGAGCTCGGAGGCCGGGGGGTCCCAGGGATGGTGGGGGTCAGGGAACGACATCCAGCAGAACCATGGCTCGCCGCCGCCCAGCGAGCGCAGCCAGTCGACGGTCAGGTCGGCCACCCAGTCCGTGTGGTACCACTCCCGCGGGATCGGGTTGTTCTTGGTCTCGGGGGCGAGCGTGTCGCCTCCCGGCGCGCCCTGCAGCAGCCCGGCGAAGCTCTCGAGGTGCTCGGGATGGTTCTTCTTGAGCCACCTGCCGTAGTGCGCGATGGGGTGCCCGTTGAAGGCGGCCGCGTGCATGGCCTGCTCCGAGCGCTCGAAGCCGCGCCACGGGCCGGTGTCGCCGCGCGCCACCCGGGCGTTCTCCTCGAATCGCAGGTGGGGGTCGAACCCCGGCTCGAAGTGGGCCTTGCCCAGCAGCGCCGTGCGGTAGCCCGCCGTCTCCTGCAGGTAGTGCGCGATGGACGGGGCGTCGGTGGGCAACGGGATGCCGTTGGCCACCACGCCGTGCGTCCGCACGTACTGGCCCGTCAGCATGGTCGAGCGCGCCGGCATGCACACGGTGTTCTGGTTGTAGGCGCGCCGGTAGTTGATCCCCTCGGCGGCCAGGCGGTCGATCACCGGGGTGCGGGCGATCGTGCCGCCATTGCAACCGAGACTGTCGAAGCGCTGCTGGTCCGTGGTGATGAAGAGGATGTTGCGCTGCCGCGCCCCGCCGTCGGACGGTGCCTCAGCCACCGGACGCGCCCTCGCCCGACCGTGGTCCCAGTGCCTCCAGGAGGGGCTCGCACGCCAGCAGGACCGTGCGGTCGAGCCCGCGCTCGCGATGCGTGTGCGCCTGCTCGTAGGTGGGCGACGTCACCATGTCGATGAAGGCGGCCCGGTTCGGGTACGAGACCAGGGCGACCAGGTCCCAGTCGTCGCCCTCGGCGTCGCCGATCAGGACCTGCTCGGGACGTCCGGTCCAGATCACCCTGCCGCCGCGCTCCTCCACCATCTTGACCACCTGGTCGCTGTAATCGCGGTAGGCGCCCTGGCCGGCCGTCGCCTCCCCGGCCCCCGGGCCCTCGTCCGTGCGGGCGAAGTGGAGGAGGTTGATCATGACCACCTCGCCCTCCGCCCGGCCATGGGCGAACTCGGTGAATTGCTCTCTCGTCGGTGTGATGGCCATGCGGTTCCCTCCCTCTCCTCCGTCAAGAAATGCCCGGGGTCACTCCGACCCGCGCAGTCGCTGCACGTCGAGCTCGAGCTCGTCCATGAACCCCACCAGAAGCCCCAGCCGATCGGCCGCATCCCCGGCCGCCAGCAGCCGCTGCGCGTCGTACGCGTTGACCGGAGCCGCCGCGCAGAGCTGCCACGCTGCGACGTCGGGATCACCCCCGCCGTCGAG
>DATNLP010000349.1:0-12120 GCA_035602795.1 Acidimicrobiales bacterium
CACCACCCACTACGGCGAGACCGTTCCGAGCGCCGAGAAGGTGACCGTCAAGGTCGGTACCGCCACCTGCAGCGTCACGCTCAGCGCCGGCAAGGGAAGCTGCACGATCGCCAAGAGCGCCCTAGGCGTGGGCACCTACGCAGTGTCGGCCAGCTACGGCGGAGACACCAACCTCAGTGCATCGAGTGCCTCGTCTGCCACTGAGCTCACCGTGAAGAAGGGCTAATGGCAACCGTCCGGAGTTGATTCCCGGGGACGCCTCGGGAACGACGATCGGGCTAGCGGGATCGTGATTGGCGTCCCCGTCGGGCTGGCCCTCGGTCGCGTCTTCCGGCGCTTGTTCGCCGAAACCTCGGGGTGTTCCCGGTTCCCGTGGTCAAAGGGGTGCCTGCTCCTCTTCATTGCTCTCGGGACCCTTGTCGTGGCGAGACTTCTGTCGGTCGATCCGGCGGTCTTCGCCTCGCGTTCACCCTCCGCCACGTTGCTTCGGGCCGAATAGTCGATGCACCCTGAGCGGTCCCCGCAGGACCCGGGGCAGCGGTGATCGCGGGTACCGTGGCCCGGACATGGAGTACCAGGACCACGACTGGCGGCGGACGATGAAGGAAACGCTCCGACCTCTGCGCGATCGGATCGTGCACGGTCTTGGCGGCACCATCCCCGAGCGTGGCCTCACCTATGAGCAGCTGGTGCACCTGCTGTACCCGACGCTGCCCGACGAGCTGCGCCCCGAGGTCGACGAGGCGGCGGCGGGCGACCTGACCCGGCCCTCGACCATCCGCCGCATGCTGGGCATGGTCGAGCACCAGGTCGCCCCCACGGCGTTCTCCGTTCAGCTCACCGACGACGACGCGGTGCGGTGCACCGTCGGTGACGTCGAGCTGCTGTGCGATGCGGCCGATGCCGCTGTGACGCCAGGTCTGCGCTCCGGGACCTATGAGCCTCATCTGACGGCGGTGTTCGAGCGCTATTGCGAGCCGGGAATGACCGTGGTCGACGTGGGTGCCAACCTCGGCTACTACTCACTGCTGGCCTCCAAGCTGGTGGGTCCCTCGGGCCGCGTCATCGCCTTCGAGCCGAACTCGGAGAACTGCCGGCTTCTCCTGTCGTCGCTGCGCCTGGCCAATGCCACCAATGTGGAGCTTCTGCCCGTGGCGGCCGACCTCGCGCCCGGATGGGCCTACTACTCGACCCATGTCGGCTCGAACGGCGGGATCGTCGACGACGGCGACCTCTTGTCCCGCCCCGGGGTGGTGGTGCCGACCTTCCGCCTGGACGACATCGTCGAAGGCCCGGTCGGGTTCCTGAAGATGGACGTCGAGGGGGCCGAGGGCCGGGTGGTCAAGGGCGCCACCGGGCTGATCGAGCGGGACCGACCCATCGTCACCACCGAGCTGAAGGGTGAGATGCTGGCGCGGGTGTCGCGCATGTCGCTGGCCGATTATCTCGGGTACTTCGAGAGCCTCGGCTACACGCCCTCGCTGCTGGACGAGAACAGCGGGGCTGAGATGCCCTACTCGTCGTCGTCGGCCCTCCTGGCGGACCTCGCGGGACGCGACGAGTTGCACGACGTGCTGCTCCTGCCCCGTCGCGCTTGAGGGAATCGGCGGTCAGGCAGGCGAAATCCGCCACGCGACCGATCCGCCGCTCATCGAGTGGTCGGCCGGACGTTGATCCCCAGGAGCCGGGCTCGTGCGTGCGTTACCGGGACGCCAGGCGAGCGCGGGCGGAGCCGACGATGACGTCGAGGAGGGCGTCGACGTCGTCAGACACCGAGAGCCCCTCGACCTGCTCCCGGCGGATGAAGCCGGAGTCGACGGCATGGCCGAGAAAGGACAGCAACCCGTCGTAGAAGCCCTCGACGTTGAGGATCCCGCAATGCTTGTCGTGGATGCCGAGCTGCACCCAGGTCACCGACTCCATGAACTCCTCGTAGGTGCCGAATCCGCCCGGCAGCATGACGAACGCGTCCGACAACTCGGCCATGAGCGCTTTACGCTCGTGCATCGTCCGGACCACGTGGAGATCGCTGAGCTCGCCGTGGGCGATCTCGTGACCCGCCAGCGCCTCGGTGATGACCCCGGTCGCCCTCCCACCGGCCTCCAGGACCGCGTCGGCCACGACGCCCATGAGGCCGACCGAGCCGCCCCCGTAGACCAGCCCGAGGCCTCGGGCGGCCAGTCCTGCCCCCATCCGCCGTGCGGCCGATGCGAAGGCCGGGTTGCTGCCCGTGCTCGAGCCGCAGAACACGCAGACGCTGGTCACGCGACGTGCTCGGGCGCGAGGGCAGGCGGCGACGGTGCCGGAGCCCGGGCAGCGCGACCGCGCCGCACAATGGTCTCTGCCGCGTCGCTGTCGTGAATGGTCAGCGAGAAGGCGGCGCCGACCAGGGCAAAGCAGGCCGCGGCCGCAAAGGCGAGATGGTAGGCCGTCAGGTCGGGTGCGGCACCGGCGTTGCCGGCAGCCTGCGCCGACCCGACGCCGATCAGCACGGTGGAGAGGACCGCCACGCCGACTGCGCTGCCGACCTGGCGCATGGTGTTGAAGAAGGTCGAGGCCCGGCCCATGGACTCGGGCGAGATCATGGCGAATGAGGCGCCCTGGGTGGGCACCATGACCTGCCCCATCATCAGTCCGAGCAGGAACATGAGGCCGCGGATGAGCCAGAGGTTGGTGACGAGGCTGATCTGGGTCAGCGCCAGCATGCACAGGGCCAGGCCGAGGAGCCCGGCCGTGATGTGGCGGCGCGGGCCGACCCGGGGGTAGATGACCCGGCTGGCCAGTTGAGCGCCGATCATGACGCCGAACGCCTCAGGGAAGGTCGACAGTCCCGACTGCAAGGCCGACAGGCCTCTCGCATCTTGGAAATAGAGGGGGATCAGGTAGAGCATGCCCAGGAAGGCGGCGGCCGCCAGGAACATCACGATGTTGGTCGAGCGGAACAGCCGGCCGGAGAGCAGGCGCAGGTCGACCATCGGTCTCGGCGTCCGCAGCTCCACGAAGACGAGCGCGACCAGCAGGACGGCACCGATCAGGCAGCTGGCGACGACATCGGGCGACGACCACGACTTCAGCGGCCCTTCGGAGACGCCGTACATGAGCAGCCCCAGCCCGGCGCCTCCCAGGACGAAGCCGGGCAGGTCGAAGCGCCCGGCGTCGCTGGCCCCGATCCGCTCGAGAAAGAGCACGCCGAAGGTCACCGCGATGATCCCGAGCGGGAGGTTGACGAAGAAGACCCAGCGCCAGGAGATCTCGGTCACCAGGAAGCCGCCGATCACCGGTCCGAGTGCCGGGGCCATGGTGGTGGGCACGGTCATGATGCTGGCCGCCCGTATCCGCTCCGAAGGCGGGAAGACCCGGTAGAGCATGGCCATGCCGACCGGTGCCATCATGCCGCCACCCGCCCCTTGGATGACGCGGAAGACGACGAGTTCCGTCATGTTCTGGGCTAGTCCGCACAGGACGGACGCGAGGGTGAAGACGACGATGGCGACCATCAGGACGCGCTTGCCACCGAAGCGGTCGCCCAACCAGCCCGAGGCCGGAATGAACACGGCCAGGCTGACGAGGTAGGCAATGACGACGCCGTCCACCGCGGTGGGTGGAATGTTGAAGTCCCGGCCGATCGTCGGGAGAGCCACGTTCACGATCGTGATGTCCATGATGTTCATGAACATGGCGGAGACGAACACCGCTCCGACCACGATCTTCTGGTTCATGCGAAACGCGGGCACGTGGCTCTTCCTTAAGGGTGTGACCGGCCGGAGCAACTGCCGGGGCTCCGCCTGCCCGCCTGCCGCCGCTCCGGCCCTTGACCCTATTCGCTGGAGCGAACTGGCACCCGCACCGGGGTTCCGGGCCGGGGGGTCACGATCGGTCATGGGCCTACCTGGCACGTGCCGCCACCGGACGGCCCGGCACGCCTACCCTGGCCGCGTCCCGGGGAGTGAGGACCCCGGGACACCCCGGAGGGAGGAAATCGATGGGCCTCGGCATGGGCGCGGCGCAACGAGCCGCTGGTCGGTCGGTCGCTGCCTCTCTGGCCGCCGCCACCGTCCTCGTCCTGGTAGGGCCGTCGCCCTCCACCCCCGCCGCCACGGCCATGACCCGGCCGCTCGGCACCTCCTCGCCGACGGTTTGGCTCTGCCGTCCCGGCCTGCCTGCCGACCCCTGCACCTACAGCCGCGCCGGCACCACGGTGACGGCGGCGGGCACCATCACGGAGACGGATCCGTTGACCGCGCCCTCTGTTCAGAACTTCGACTGCTTCTACGTGTACCCCACGGTGTCAACCGAGCCGGGGGACAACGCCAATCTGGCCGTTCAGCCCGCGGAGCAGGTCGCCGCCGTCGCTCAAGCGTCGCGCTTCTCCCAGGTGTGCAACGTCTGGGCGCCGATGTACCGCCAGTCCACCAGTGCCGCCATCAAGGACGGCGACTTCCTCAAGCCCCACATCATCGACACGGCCTACGAAAGCCTGCTCTCGGCCTGGAAGGACTACATCACGCACGACAACGACGGCCGCCCCATCATCTTCATCGGACACTCTCAGGGTGCCACGCTGCTGATCAAGCTGCTGGGTCAGGAAGTCGACCCCTCTTCCAAGCTCCGCAAGCAGCTGGTCTCCGCCATCATTCTGGGTGGCAACGTGCAAGTCCCGACGATGGGAGACGTGGGTGGCAGCTTCCGGAATATCCCCACTTGTGCCTCGGCCGCCCAGACTGGGTGCGTCATCGCGTACTCGAGCTTCGGCTCGACGCCGCCAGTCCACTCGCTGTTCGGCCGGCCCGGCAAGGGTGTCAGCCTGCAGTCGGGCCAGACCGTGTCGAAGGTCCAGCGCGTGGCCTGCGTGAACCCGGTGACGTTCTCCACGGCGCCCGGCAGCCTGGAGCCTTACTTCCTGAGGGCCGGCTCGAGGAAGCCTGGCGTCAAGGTCGCCGCCCACTGGGTGTCGTACCCATCCTTGTACACGGCCCAGTGCGAAGACTCGGAAGGCGCCAGCTGGCTGCAGGTCACGCCGGCGCCGGGCGACCCGCGCCCGGTTGTCAAGGCCTCTTCAGGACCCGACTGGGGCTACCACGAAGACGACGTCAACTTCGCCCTGGGCGACCTGGTAGCGGACGTTGCTTCCGAAGAGGCCGCGTACCGCTGACCACGGACGTCCAGCGTGGCGCCACTCCCGGGAGGGACAGCGTCCCCGGTCCTATGCTCTCGCGATGGTCATTAAAGTCGTCGCCGTCGCCAACCAGAAGGGCGGCGTGGCCAAGACGACCACCGTGCAGTCGATCGGTGTCGCCCTGGCCGAGCAGGGGCGGCGGGTCCTCGTGGTCGACCTCGACCCGCAAGCCTGCCTGACGTTCTCACTCGGGTTCGACCCCGACGAGCTCAGCGTGTCGCTGCACGATGTCCTGGTGCGCCGCTCCCGACTTGGCGACGTGATCCGGCAGGTGCCGAAGGTGGATGGGTTGTCGCTGGTTCCGGCGACGATCGATTTGGCCGGCGCCGAGGTGCATCTCTTGAGCCGCACCGGGCGTGAGCACGTCCTGGCCAAGGCACTCCTCCCGGTGCTCTGCGACTACGACGCGGTGCTCATCGACTGCCCGCCGTCACTCGGGGTGCTGACGATCAACGGGCTGACCGCCGCCGAGGCGGTCATCGTGCCCGTGCAGTGTGAAGCTCTGAGTCACCGCGGCGTGGGGCAGCTGCTCGAGACGATCGAAGATGTGCGCCAATTCGCCAACGACAAGCTGCGCGTCCTGGGTGTCATCCCGACCATGTACGACGGGCGGACGACGCACGCCCGCAAGGTGCTGGCGGAGGTGGAGGAGAAGTACGGCCTTCCTCTCTTTGAGCCGCCCGTGCCTAAATCAGTGCGCTTTGCCGAGGCACCGGGCCTCGGGCAGTCCGTGCTGCAGCATGCGCCGACGTCACCGGGTGCGCTGGCGTACCGGTCGATCTCGACGTCGGTGTATGACGCCATGCAGACTCTTTGACGTGGCCGGATCACGAAGCGAGCGACCCCCCGATCCTCTCGGCAAGCGCGCCCTCTTCTGGGTGCCGTCATCGCCGGCTGAGGCCGACGACGAGCCGGCGGCACGACGCGTGGCGACGACGACGGCGCTGCCGGTCGGCAAGCGGGCGCTCTACTCAGGCGCCCGCCCGGACCCCGACAGCCAAGTCGCCACGTCGGGCAATCCACTGGACCAACGCGGGTCGTTCATCGTCGAGTGCCAGCGTTGCCAGCAGACGTCCTATGTCGGAGTGCTGGACCTGTTGATCTTCCAACTGCCGTTCGGATTCTGGCTGCCCCGAGGCCGCTTCGACCGTCACATGACGTGCCCGGCCTGCCGCAAGCGATCGTGGTGCAGCGTGACCCTTCGCCGGCGCTGACTGCCATTCTCGCTGCTTGCTAGCCGGACCGGGCCGCGGCGCCCTCCTCGGCGCCTTCCTCCGTCCCCGGCTGGACGACGGGGAGGCGCCCCGTCAGCAGGAGCGCCAGCAGCGCGAGGAGCGCCAAGACGGCCAGCGCGGCCCGCAGCCCGTTGATGCGGCTGGACGCGTTGTCGTCGACAATCGCTTGAGCGGTGGGCTCGGGCACCCCTGCGTGTTCCAGCGCAGCCCCGAGCTGGGCGTCGCTGACGAACGGGACGCCGGCCGACAGTTCGACCTGGGCGCGCGACGACAGCTGCTCGGGCACGGCCGGATTGGCGGCAACGGCGCCCAAGAACGTCGTCGTCAGGACGCCGATGAGAACGGTACCGGCCAGGGCCGTGCCGATGGAGGCGCCCAGGTTGGTCACCGTGTTCTGAACACCGCCGACCTCGCCGCTCTGTGAGTCGGGCACCGCCGACACCGTCACGCTCCCGAGTTGGGAGGCCAGGCTGCCGATGCCGAGGCCCGCCAGCAACAGAGGACCGGTGACGATCGCCGGGCCGGCACCCTGGTCGAGCAGCACGAGTAGCAGCACGATCCCGAGGAGAAGCAGTGCGAAGCCGATCCGCACGACACGACGTGGGGAGGCGTGTGGGAACAGCTTGGGCACGCCGACAGCCGACGCCAACAGCGTCACCGACAGGGGGAGCAGCCGGACTCCGGTGGCGACGGCTGAGAGTCCAAGTGCCACTGAGAGAAAGAGGGGCACGACGAAGAACATCCCGGCCTGCAGCAAGAACTGGAAGGAGAAAGACGTCAGCCCGGCCTGCAACGTCGGGTTGCGGAGCATGGCCGGATCGACCAGTGCGGCCCGTTGCCGCTTGACCTGGATGCGCTCCCAGAGAAGGAACAGCGCCAGCACGCCGGCACCGCCGAGGATGAGCCACAGGACCGGCGAGGCCCCGAGCCAGACCGGTGCTTCGGGTTTCGGCTGCACGAAGCCCCATGTGCCGGCGCGGATCACGCCGTACACCACCAGGGCAAGGCCGGTGGCCGAGAGGATCGTGCCGACCGGGTCGAGGCGGACGCCGGGGACCGGGGGCGAGTCGGCCACCCGCGTCGAGAGAGCCAGGATGCCGAGCACGATGACGACCTCGGCGACGAACACCACCCGCCAGCTCAGGTACGTGGTGCACAACCCCCCGACGAGCGGGCCGACGGCCACCGCGATGGCACCGGCCGACGCCACCAGCCCGTAGGCCCGTGGACGATCGGGGCGGCCGAAGTTCGTCGCCACGAGGGCCACGACCGCGGGCATGATCAGCGCCGCGCCCAGCCCCTCGAGAACCGACCAGCCGACGATGAGGACGGGAAGGGACTTCGCCAGCGCCGTCGTGAACGAACCGCACCCGTAGACCACGCAGCCGATCATGAAGGCGCGCTTACGGCCGAGGATCTGTCCGAGCTTGCCGCCCGTGATCATGAAGGCGGCCATGACCAGCGTGTAGAGCGTGATGGCCAGCTGGATCCCGGTGACCGTGGTGCCGACGTCCTTGCCCACCGTGGCGATGGAGACGTTCATGACCGAGCTGTCGAGGGTCATGAGAAACTGCGCCGACGCCAGGGTCAGAAGGACCAGCCCGTTGCCAGCGGGGGGCGCCTCGCGGTCGGTCACGACGGGCATTGTTGCCCACAGGCCCGATGAGACGCGCCCGTGTGGCGTCCTGCAGCACGCCGTCGGGATGCGGGGATTTGAACCCCGGACCTCCTGCTCCCAAAGCAGGCGCGCTGCCAAGCTGCGCTACATCCCGTTATCTGAAGTCGATGAAGCTCGTGTGGATTCTAGCGGTCTGACCAGGCCTTTCGGGGACGGAACATGTCCACTGCGTTACGGGGCCTGCACAATCGATTCTGTTGACCAAAGGTTATCGAAGCAACTTGGCCCGCTGGCTGGACGCGAGCCCGATGGCAAGACCGGCGCTTGCCGGGCCTGGCCGACCGGACGCTGACGACCACGGTTCCCGTCGTCCTAGAAAACGACTGTCTTCGACCAGTCGGAGGGTCTCGAACGTGAAGGTTGAGAAGGTGGTGTTTGCGACGCAGAATCCGGTTCCGAGGAGGGCTTTGCCAAGGTCGGAGCGGTGGTGGCTGAGCGAGCGTAAACCCGGCGACCGAGCAGGAGGGATTCGCTGGTGTTCGCTTCGGCACTGCGGGCAGGACGACGACACAATGGTCGTCGTCGGGGCACATCATCGAAGGGTGGCCATGAAGCTTCGGACGGCGCCGGGCGCCCAGGATTCGCGTCAACTATCTGAGGACAAGAACGAATGACCAATCTGATGACGGGAGTGCAATCGTGACGGCGACGGGGTTCTCCTGGGGCGCCATACGGCTCATGGCTCCTGCGGGGCACGAAGAGGCGTAGGCAGGATCGAAGTGGCCAGCGGGGCATTCCAGTCCGAATCCGGGCACGGAGCATCGAAGCCCACAGGTTCACGTGCTGCAGCCTCACCTCCTGATGCCGTCGGTCGGCAGATCTTCTTGGTTCGGCATGGGCGGACATCGCTGAATGCCGCGGGCGTCCTGCGCGGCCGGCTCAATCCCGAACTGGACGCCACCGGCTTGGTCGAGGCGATTGCCGTCGCCGACGCGATCGGCCGCTCCGACCTTGCGGCCTTGGTCTCGAGTCCACTGCAACGTGCGGTCGACACCGCCGCCCAGATCGGTGCTCGAGCGGGTATCGGAGTCGAGATCGACGAGCGATTGATCGACCGTGACTACGGATCATGGGCGGGGAAGCCAAAGTCAGACCTGATCGTTCGATGGGGCTCTCTCGATGCCGCACCCGACGTTGAGTCCTCGGCAGAGGTCTTGGCCAGGGCCATGGACGCCTTCAACGACGTGGCAAGAAGGACCGGGTCCGGTCCGGCTGCGATAGTCACCCACGATGCGCTGCTTCAGCTCTTGTTACCGGCGCTGGATCCCCGACTCGAGCAGGTAGATCCGCTCCCACAGGAGACCGGCTGCTACAACGTCGTCGAAAAGAGAGGCGATGGCTGGTTCGCTGCGAGCGTCAACGTGACTCCGGCCAGCCACCACGACGACCCACCGGTTGCCAACGGTGACCGCCGGTGATGGATGACCCCAGACCCATCGCGGTGCGAGCATCAGCGAAGGCAACCGCCATCTCCCACGCTCCCCGCGACATCCCGTGTCGTGAAGATCCAGCGACCTGCTGATCAGGTCGTTCGGAACGTCACGCGGTTGGACCTGATGAGACTTCTCCCCGGACTCCTCTCAAGTCGTTGCGCCGTCCAAGTCGGATAGGGTGCGCCCGGCCGTCCCCGACACTTAGGAGAGACCCATGCCACAAGCGTCCGTGTCCCATGGAAGGAAGTGACCACCGATAGAGAGGACCTGACGCGGCATGGAGCCATCGAACCTTGGAGTCCGGGAGCACGCCGGGCTCCCTAAGAGAAGCCTGAGACGGTGCCCACTCCGGGCGGAGGGCACCCGCAGACGACGGATGAGGGACGGCCAGGATCGGACTGCTCCCCGTGTCGTCATCCCTCCCGTTCGACGGACCCGGCTGGTCGAACCGTGAGCGACGACCCCGCCCGTCCCCGCATGCATGCCGACGAGGTCGGTGTCGACGACGACCTGGTGCGTGGGCTCCTGGCCGCCCAGTTTCCCCGGTGGGCCGGCGCGTCGCTCCGTCGATTGCCCGACTCGGGAACGGACAACGCGATCTATCGGCTGGGTGACGACAAGGGCATCCGCCTGCCCCGCATCCACTGGGCGGTCGACCAGATCGACAAGGAGCTCCATTGGCTCGGGCGCCTGGCCCCGCACCTCTCGACCCGCGTGCCCGTGCCCTTGGCCAAAGGTGAGCCCGGCCGTGGATATCCGTTCCCGTGGCTCGTCTATCCGTGGTTGCCGGGTGCCAGCCTCAGTCAGGCCACCGTGGGAAATTGGCCCGACGTCGTGCGCGACGTGGGGGAGTTCGTCCTGGCGCTCGAGCGGGCACCTGTCGACGGGGCACCACCGCCGCGCCGGCGGGGTACCCCCTTGGCACCGTACGACCGCGAGGTCCGGTGGGCCATCGAGCGTCTCGATGGTCTGATCGACGTCGGTCGGGGTCTGCGCGTGTGGGAGGAGGCGCTCGATGCGGGACCCTGGGCGGGCGATCCCGTGTGGGTGCACGGGGACCTGCTGCCCGGCAACGTCTTGGTCCACGAGGATCGCATGTCCGGGGTGATCGACTGGAGTGGTGCGGGAATCGGCGATCCGGCGTGCGACGCGATGTTCGCGTGGTCCCTGTCGCCCGATTCCCGCCACGACTACCGGACCGTCGTCGGGTTCGACGACGCCACCTGGGCTCGTGCCCGCGGCTGGGTCGTCGAGCAAACCGCGTTCTTCATTCCCTACTACGCCACGTCGCTCCCTCGGGCCGTGGCCGATGCCAAACGACGTCTTGTCGCCGCTCTGACCGGCTGACCGGACGGCTCCGGCGCGCTCAGGACGGTTGCGGCACCAGCAGCGCCCGACCGACGACGTCGACCGTCGGCCGCACAATGCAGCGTCAAGAACAGGGGACGCGGCCGGACCACTTCGTCATACTGTGAGCCGACGACTCGGTAAGGGGGAGAACCAGTGCTCATCATCTTCGGCCTACGCCGCCGCGGCTACCGGATGGCCAACGTCTTCGCCATGTGCGGGATCTGCCATACCCCGGCGGCGCAGGCGGTCGTGCGGATCAAGACGTTCTTCACGCTCTTCTTCATTCCGCTCATCCCCGTCGGCACCAAGTACCGGTCTGCCTGCACCCTGTGCGGCGGCACCATCGAGCTGTCCAGGGAGCAGGCGGATCAGGCTATGGTCACCATGCAGCAGCAACGGGCCCAAGCGCAGGTTCAGGCGCCACAGCCTCCGGCGTTCGCCCAGGCACCCGCACCCCAGGTCGTCGCAGTCGACGCGCCGGCAGCGCCTCAGGCGCCCGGCCCGAACGCCAACGGCGGTGAGCCGCCGTCACCGGCCAACTCGGGGAGCTGAAACCGGGGGGCCGCCCCTCCAGCCACGGGCCCAGGGGAAGGGGCCACGGGGCCGGAGGGGCGAGAGATTCAACGAGCTACGAGTAGATCTGGACCTCGGAGATGTTCATGTTGGACGGGCTCGGCGTGCTGCCCGACAGAGCCGTGTGCCAGCCTGAAGTCGCCGACGAGGCGACCTGGAGCTCGATGAGCAGGTAGTAGGACTCGGCCGAGATGCTGCTGCTGTTGACCTGGTACACCTGCTGGCCGTTGAAGTAGCCCGTGACCGACTGGCCCGGGATGTAGCGGAAGCCGTAGGTGTTGTAGCCGGCGGTGATGTTGGTGCCGCCGGTGGACCACACGTCCTGCTGCTGGCCCGAACCGAGGAAGAGGTCGGAGTGGCCTTGCTCGTTGGCGTTGCCGGTCCAGCCACCCTCGAACCCGTCGAACTCCTGGGCCGAGTTCGACGGCAGGAACCACAGCGCCGGCCACATGCCGTCGGAGGTGTCGGGCATCTGGGCGCGGATCTGGACGTACCACCCGGTGGAGGGCAGCGTGAACTTGGACGTCACGGCGCCCGAGACCCAGCTGAACTTGCCGTAGCCGGCGTCGGACGAGTTGGTCTGGCGGGCCGACAGCGTCAGGCCGTTGTCGACGGTGTCCTGCGACGGTGCCCAGTAGGCCGCCTGGTTGGACCCGGCCGACGAATCGCCGCTGG
>DATNLP010000440.1:0-7555 GCA_035602795.1 Acidimicrobiales bacterium
CGGCTCCGCCGGATCGCTCCACCTCAACGAGCCGGTGGTCGGCATGGGCGTCGCCCCCCAAGGCGGCGGCTACTGGCTCTTCGCCGCCGACGGTGGCCTGTTCAACTACGGGAGCGCGACGTACCAGGGCTCGGTCCCGGGTTCGGGCGTGCACGTGACCAACATCGTCGGGGGGGCCACCACCTAACTGCGGGTCTGATCACGGGCCTCGACCGCCAGGTCCCGGCCTCTCCCCCGCGCCGAGGCGATGCCGGGCCGCGGGGCGGGCGGCCGGGATGGTCGGGCACGCGGGAGCATGCGTGCGCGGCAAAGGAATGCGCCGTGACGCGCGGCGAACGCTGTAACGTCCTGCCGTGGCCCGCACACCGATCGATTCGCACGAATGGCTGAGCTTCGAGGACGAGGACGAGGAGCGGACGTGGGTGTTCGACGCGACGTTCCTGACCAGCAACTGGACCTGCATCTTTGGGAACGGGTGCCAGGGGGTGCTCACGGGCCCCGCACCTGAGCTCGTCCAGGGCTGCTGCAGCTACGGGGCGCACCTGGTCGACAAGAAAGACGCCCGGCGGGTGGAGAAGGTGGCGGCCACCTTGACCCCTGAGGAGTGGCAGAACCACGGGGTGAAGAAGAAGGTCATTGAGGTCAACAAGGACGGCGAAACGGTGACCAGGCTGCTCGACGACGCCTGCATCTTCCTGAACCGGCCCGGGTTCGCGGCGGGGCCCGGCTGCGCCCTCCACATCGCGGCCGTGCGACGCGGCGTGAACCCGCTGACACTCAAGCCCGAGGTGTGCTGGCAGCTGCCGCTGCGGAGAGAGGACCAGGTCGACGACGAGTACGGCCACGTGACCTCGGTCATCCGGCAGTGGGACCGTCGGCACTGGGGCAAGGGTGGGCGCGAGTTCCACTGGTGGTGCACCGAGGCGCCCGACGCGTTCGTGGGATCGAAGCCCGTGTACAAGGAGATGCAGGCCGAGCTCACCGAGATGGTCGGGCCCAAGGTCTACAAGCAGTTCGTGTCGCTGCTCGGCGAGCGTGACCGCCTGCGTCACAAAGGCGTGCCGCTCCCCCATCCCGCCGTGCGCCGCCGCGGCGGGCGCAGTGCGGAGATCGTGGCGTTGATGGAGGACGGCGGGGGCGCTTAGTCGCGCCTAGTCGTTCAGCGGGTCGTCCTCGGAGTGGGAGGGGGCCGGCATGGATCCGAGGATGCGGTCGTACTTGTCCTCTTCCGCCAGGCACCACGAGGCGTGGACGTCGTCGGGCTCGGCCCCGCACTCGGCGCACCGCCCCGTTGATTCTGTCGAAGACCGCTTCAGGCTGCGCGCTTCCTCGAAGCGCCGATGGCGTCCCTTTTTCACGAGAACTCCTTGCTACACCCGGGTCACGCAGTGACTGCGCGATCCGCCCCTCGGCAGACCGCTTACCCGTAGCGGCCGTTGTCCAAGTGTAGTGGCTCGCCGTACCTCGCTCGCCTGGCCCCAGGTCAGAGGAATAATTGCGCGCGAGTGCCCACCGGGCCGTCGGGGGTAGGACCGCCGGCCGAGACGGGCGGATCGGGTCCTCAACCAATACGCTGGCCGCCGTGCCCGATTTCGACCCCCAGGAGATGGTGGCCCGTTTCCGGCTGCGGGCCGAGGCGGTGCGGTCGCGGGGCATGCCCCCGATCGAGGGGCCCGAGCGGGCGCGGTTCCGCGAGCAGGCGCAGCGTGACTTCGCCGATTTCGCCATGCTCGGCGACGCCTCGGCGGAGCTGGTCGACGGCATCTTGACGCTGCGCATCGACCTGCGGCCGCCCGAGGCGCGGGGCGACGGCGAGGAGGACGGGCCTGGCGGCCGGGAGAACGGGCCTGGCGGCGATGGCGATGGCCAGGGCGGCGGCCCCGGTGGCCAGGGCGGCGGTCAAACCCCCTAACTGGGGCGGTCAGCCGCCGTAGTGCATGCGGGTGTCCTCCATGCGCAGCACCGCCGCCTCCGAGGGCTCTCCCCCCACGTCGACGACCTCGCCCAGGCACAGGATGTGGCTGCCCAGGTCCTGGGCACTGGTCAGGGAGCACAGCACATAGCCGGCGGCGGCGGCCAGCACGGGCAGGTGCGCCGGGCCGGCCTCGATGACGGCGTGGCCCGCCATGGTGGTGACCGTCCCGTCGGCGCGGCGCTCGACGTCGACCACCGGCTTGACGAAGCGGCGGATGACGTCACGGTCGCCCCGTTGGAGCAAGGAGATGGCGAAGGCCTGACCCTGGCGGACCAGGCGCGCCGTCACCGACTCGTGCTCCAGGGCCACGGCCACCAGCTTCGGCTCCAGGCACACCTGGACGACCAGGTTGGCTGTCATGAGGTTGATCTCGTCCCCGGCCCGGCTGCCGACGAGGTAGAGGCCGGTGGGCAGGGCCCACAGGACCCGGCGGCGGTGGCGGTCGAACGCCTCGTCGTCGTCCGGGGTGGGGTCGGTCGAGGGCGAAGGGGGTGACGGGGGTGGAGGCGGTGGCGGCATCGGGGTCACCCGAAGATCCCGCCGATGCCCGAGTTGCCGCTGTTGCCCGAGGTGGTCGTGGTGACCGTGGCCTGGCCATCGATGGCCCGGATGCGGTGGATCACCTCGTCGTAGAGCGCGTCGGCCTTGATGCCGTCACGCTCCGAGGTGAGGAGGAGCTTCTTGTTGGTGGTGCCGGCGTCGTAGCAGTCGTTCCCCGCCGTGCCCTCGAGCCCGTAGGCCTGGGTCAGCAGGTCGGTCACCGTGGGGTCGGGTGAGGGCAGGGAGCTGTTGGCCATCTCGGCGTCGTTGATCATGGTGGAGCAGGCCGCATGGAGGGCGCCGGTACCGTTGGGCGCCACCTTGGCGATGCGGGCGTTGTCGGCCACGAGCGTGCCGATGTCGGCCCCGAAGGTGGTGCCGCTCACCCAGACCGACATGCGGTGGGACGGCGAGCCCTCCTGGTCCGCCCCGGCGCACGAGGTGAGGGTGAGGGCGGCGGTGAGCACGAGCACCAACCCGAGCAGCGGAGAGGCAGAGCGGATCCGGTGACCTTGTCGCCTTCGCCTCATGTGGCCCGGACGATGTGGACGTCGCGGCGACCCTTGCGCACGACGATGTAGCGGTCATGCAGCAGGTCGTCCGTCCCCAGCGTCCGGGTGCCGTCGGTCTGGCGGACGTTGTTGACGTAGGCGCCGCCCTGGTCGACGGTGCGCCGGGCCTCGCCCTTGGACTTGGCCAGGCCGGTGCGCTCGAGGACGTCGACGACGGTGAGCGCGCCGTCGAGAAGCTCGGTGCGCGGCAGGGACGTCGTGGGGACGTCCTCGGTGACGGCCAGCAGCATCTCCTCGGAGAGCCCGGCGATCTCCTCGCCGAAGAGCGCCGCCGAGGCCTCCTCGCACTTGGCCACCTCGGCCTCCCCGTGCACCATGGTGACGACGGACCGGGCCAGGGCCTTCTGGGCCGAACGGCGCGCCGGGTCCGTCGCCGTGTCCGAGTCCAGTTGGCCGATTACGTCGTGATCCAAGAAGGTCAGGTAGCGGAGGAGCTGGCCGACCTGTTCGTCCTCGGTGTTCACGAAGAACTGGTACATGGCGTAGGGGCTGGTTCGGGTGGCGTCGAGCCAGACGGTGCCACTCTCCGTCTTGCCGTACTTGGTGCCGTCGGGCTTGAGGATGAGCGGCGTGGTGAGGCCGTACGCCTCGTCGCCGGTGACCTTGCGGATGAGCTCGACGCCCATGGTGATGTTGCCCCACTGGTCGCTGCCGCCGATCTGCAGGTCGCAGCCGTGGTCGACGTGCAGGCGCAGGAAGTCGTAGGCCTGCAGCAGCATGTAGCTGAACTCGGTGTAGGAGATGCCCTGGTCGGGACGCTCGAAGCGGGCCTTGACCGACTCCTTGCCCACCATCTGGTTGACGGTGAAGTGCTTGCCGACGTCGCGCAGGTACTCGAGCGTGGAGAGCGAGCCAAGCCAGTCGACGTTGTTGAGCAAGAGGGCCCTGCCCTCGGACAGGTCGAGGAACTGCCCCAGTTGGGGGCGGATGTGCTCGAGATGGGCGGTGATGGCGTCCAGGGTGAGGAGCTGGCGCTCATCTTGCTTCCCGCCCGGGTCGCCGATCATGCCGGTGCCACCGCCGGCCAGGGAGATGGGGCGGTGCCCGCCCTCCTGGAACCGGCGCAGCGTGCAGAGCTGGAGGAGGTTGCCCACGTGGAGCGAGTCGGCCGAGGGGTCGAAGCCGGCGTAGAGGGTGAGACCCGGTTGGTCGAGGCGCTTCGGGAGGTCGGGGTCGGTCATCTGGTGGATCAGGCCGCGAAAGGCGAGGTCCTCCGAGAGCGTGGGCATGCCTTTGACTCTGCCATACGCAAGTAGGTTGATCGGCCGCATGGTGCTTGGGAGCGAGACGTCGGGGTCTGGAGTCGGGGCGGGGTCGGTGGCCGGGGCGGGGTCGCCGTCGATATCGGTGTCGGTGGCCGGGGCGGGGCTGCCCATGGAAGGGGCGCTGCCGCCGGACCTGCAGGGAACGCTGTTCCGAGTGGGGCCGGGTGGTGTCGGTGTTGGCGGGGCGGTTGGTGGTCCCGGCGGGGGCGGTGGTGCGCTGCACGCCGTCGAGCTGCGAGACGGGCGTGCGGTCTCGTACCTGCGCCGGGCTTCACCGGCCGATGCGGGCGTGTTCTGGCATGCCGGCTCAGTGCTGGCGCTGCCCGAGACCGGGTTGCCCTCGCAGTACGACCGCTTCCTCGAGCCGCAGGAGTTCGCCGGCGGGCTCACGATTCCCATCGCCTCGCACGTGCACCGGGTGGCGGCCGACGGAGGGCGTGTGCTGTTCTCCGTCGTCGGCGGCGGAGACGACGAGTACGACGGGGTTGGTGACGAGGAGGGCGTCCGCCTGCGCATCGCCGAGTGGGACGCCGGCGGCGGCTTGCGGACCGCTCAGGCCGTGGAACTCGAACGGGCCACCTGGCAACACGACATCGGGGTGACCTCGGGACACGTGGTCTTCATCGAGTCTCCGACCACCCGCTTGGCCGACGCCGGAGGGGTGGCGGTGCCCTTCGGATGGGTGCCCGGAGCCGAGGGCTGGCTCGGCGTGGTGCGCCGCGGCGGCGACGGGTCCGGGGTGCGCTGGTTCCGGGTGGACCCGTGCCTCGTGACCCATGTGCTCGGGGCCTGGGAGCTGGGGGGCGGCGGCGGAGGAGGGGGCGGCGGCGGCGGGGAGGAAGAGCCCGACATCGTCACCTTCGTGTGCCGCTACGAGGCGCCCGAGCCAGGCCAGGGATACGACACCACGATCTCGGTCGTGGGACCCGCCGGCATCGGGCAGGTGCCCATCGGGCCCGGCCTGCCCGTGCTCGAGCGTTGGCGAACCGTGGCTGGGCGGCTGGAGCGGGCGGCGCTGGACGAACGGCCCGTCGAGTACGTGCGCATGGACGGCACCCTCGAGGGTGAGGCCTTCCGCTACGGCTACGGCGTCCAACTGGCCTGGGCGGCCGGAGTGGGGACGCGGGCGTGGTCGCGGTCGGGGGCGTCGGTGGGGTCGGAGGGATCGGGGGGGTCGACGTCGGAGCTGGTAGAGGACCGCCCAACGGTCTCCTCTGTCGGACTACTCAGATTCGACCTCATCCGGGACGAGGTCGTCTCGTGGGATCCAGGTCCGGGGCGGTCGCCCAGCGAGCCCATCTTCGTGCGCGCCGAGGACGGCCGGAGCGACGACGAGGGATGGCTCCTGACCGTGGTCGAGGACGCCACCCGCGGCGCCAGCGACCTCTACGTGCTGGACGCGTCCTCGCTCGGCCGGCGTGGCCCCGAGGCCGTCATCCACCTGCCCGAGCGCCTGCCCTTCCGGAGCCACGGGGAGTGGGTGCCGGCGGACCGCTATCGCTGAGAGGTTCGGCAGCGCCGCTCGAATCCGTGCCGCCGGGTCTTGTGGGCGCGACGTCGCCACGTTGGTGCGACCGTTCACCCGCAGGTATGACGACCTCAAACACGCTCCGTGACGGTCCCCGGCCCGCCTCGGTGTCCCGGCGCACCGAGTCGCTGGTGGCCAGCGTGGCGCAGCACCACCGCGCCATCTCCGCCCACCAGAGCCAGCTGCTGGCGGCGGTGGTGGAACTGGACCGGCGCAAGGCTTGGCGTGTCGACGGCGCCACGTCCATGGTCGGCTGGCTCGTGCAGCGGTGCGGCGTCACCGCGGCCACGGCCCGGGAATGGGTCACGGCGGCGGCCAAGCTGAAGGAGCTCCCGCAGATCTCGGACGCGCTGTCCAAGGGAAAGTTGTCGTTCGACCAGGTCAAGCCTCTCGTCGAGGTGGCCAAGCCGGAGACCGACGCCACACTGGCCGAACAGGCCACGCGCTGGTCGGCCAAGCAGGTCCGCGAGCTCGCCGTTGCGGCACGGAACCAGTCCGACGCCCAGGCGACCGGCCAGTACGCCAGACGCTTCCTGCGCTTCGACGACCGGCGGCGCAGCCTGACCGGCCTGCTCCCCGAGGACCAGTACGCCGTCGTGAAGAGCTCGCTCGTCGCCCGGGCCAGCCGACGACTGCGCGACAAGACGCCCTTCGACCGCCGCCTGGCCGATGCGCTCGTCGCCGTGTGCAAGAAGGACGCCGAGGGTGAAAGCGCATCCGGCGGCGGGGCCGAACGGGCCGGCGGGATGCGGCGGAACCGGCCTACGGTCGTCGTCCACGCCGATCTGTCGTATCTGGCCGGGGGCGAGGGAGGAGCCGAGCTCGACGTCCTGGGCCCGCTCTCCCGGGAGGTGGCCCGTCGGCTGGCCTGTGACGCCAAGGTGCTCGTCTCGGCCGACGATCCGAATGGCCAGAGCCTCAACCTCGGCCGCACCCGGCGCGACCCCAGCGACGCGCAGCGCATCGCCATCCGGCGGCGGGACAAGGGCTGTCGCTTCCCGGGCTGCTCGCACACCGAGTTCACCGACGTGCACCACCGGCTCCACTGGATCGACGGCGGTTGCACGGACATGGACAATCTGGTCGAGCTGTGTGACGAGCATCACCGATGTGTGCACGAGATGGGATGGAAGGTCACGGGTGACGCCAACATCGAGCTCGTCTTCCGCAGCCCCACCGGGCGGCTGTCGACGTCGACCCCCTCGCCCGCCTCTACGTCAGCGCGAGACGGACCGCCTGGTTGATCGCGTCGTGCAGGGCGACGTTCTCGGCGCGCCCGGGCACCATCACCCGCACCAGCGCGGGCCCCGACCCGGCCAGCGCCGGCTCCAGCTGGTCGAGCGACCTCACCTCCCGCACCGGGAGGCCGAAGCCGCGCGCCACCGCGCCGATCTCACTCGACGGAGGCGTGCCGAACAGGCGCTCGAACACGTCGGGCTGCAGGGCCCCCGCTTGGGGCAGGAACGAGAAGATGCCTCCGCCTCCGTTGTCGAGGACCACCAGGGTGCAGGGCACGGCGTCGGGCAGGTTGACCAGCCCGGACACATCGTGCAGGAAGGCCAGATCGCCGAGGAGCCCGATCGTCCGGTGCCCCGACGTCACCTGCGCCTCGGACGTGGCGACACCGAGCGCGGTCGACACGACGCCGTCGATCCCGTTGACGCCCCGGTTGGCC
>DATNLP010000453.1:0-11262 GCA_035602795.1 Acidimicrobiales bacterium
AAGAACTCGAGGCGTCAATCACCCGCTGGGTGGAGAACTGGAACGAGGACCCGAAGCCATTCGTCTGGCATAAGAGCGCCGATGAGATCCTCGACACCCTGGCGAACTACTGCGAGCGGATCTCTGACTCAGGTCACTAGACGTACGCGCTCTCGACCTTGCCCCGCCGGATGGCGGCCTCGAAGCGCTTGTGGTCCCGCTCGTTCTGATCGGCGTAGCGGCGGGCGAACTTCCGCATGGCGTCGGTGAACGCGCTGCTCTTGCCCATGTAGGCGTCGATCGCTTCGGGGTCACCGGAGCGGGCGTGCGCCCGGGCCAGCGCGTTGCCGCAGGCCGTGGCGAACTGGACCATGACGGGCGCGATCAGGTCGGTGGTCGGGATGAGCTTCATGTCACGGAACTGGCGCACATAGAAATCGCGGTCGCCCAGCGACCCCCAGCCGACGAAGATGTCGGGCGCGCTCTGCACCATCCGCTTGCCGGCGATGACGCGAGCGCCGTGGTGGTCGTGCCCGCTCGGGTAGGTGTAGGTCTCGTAGACCGAGGGTCCGGCCTGCTTGCACTGCAGGAAGAGCGGATCGCCGGTGGCGCTCCCCACGAACAGCGCGAGGTACACCACCATCCCGACGCTGCCCACCCCCACCACCTGGCGAACCACGTCGACGAGGATGAAGCGGTCGAACAGCCGGCGGCGGTCCTCCTGGAGGGTGAGCCGGTACCCCGCCAGCAGCTGGTCGACGATTTCCCCCTGCTCGGTGTCGTCGAGGGTGACGCGCAGCGGGGGCTGCGGCGTGATGCGCGGCCGTCCCCGCTGCTCCGTGGTCAGCTTGGCGAACGCGCCGCGGCTCGTCCGGTTTTTCTTGCCCCGCTCGATCTCCACCTTCACCACGCCGCGGTCGGCCGGCTCGAAGTAGTCGATGAAGCGGTCGAACTGCGTGCCGTCGTACCAGATGTCGAGCAGCGGCATGGTGGCGTAGCGCCGCATCCGGGTGCGGTACGCCACGACCGCCGCCTGAACCGCCGCGTCGGCCCGCGACGGCTTCACCCCGTTCTCACGTGCCGCCACCACCAGGCTGGCGGCGAGGCGGGCCACGTCCCACTCGAAGGGCCCGGGCAGGGTCTCGTCGAAGTCGCGCAGGTCGAAGTTGAGGTTGCGTTCCGGGGTGGCCCACAACCCGAAGTTCAGGACATGCGCGTCGCCGCAGAGCTGGACCACGATCCGGCTGTGCGGCCGCGACGCCAGGTCGGCGGCCATCACCGCCGCCGCACCGCGGTAGAAGTTCCACGGCGAGAGCGCCATGCGCTGGTGCCGCAGCGAGTGGAGCTCGGGAAGGCGGATTGCGTTCTGGGCCACGAGGGTGTCGACGGGGTCGTGCCCGCGGGCCCGCTCGTCCCAGTCCCCGATGCCGGCCCGGGGGGCCAGCACCCTGGCCTGGCGGCCGATCTGGCGTCGCTCGGCCGCCGTGGCGGCCAGGTCGTGCTTGGCGGCTACTGGGGTGACCGGCCGATGCTGGGACTTGCTCACGGTGTTGGTCCTCCCTGGTCCGGACGGGCCGCACCCCTAGTTTGCCCCTGGCCCGGTCGAGGGGCGTACGCGCCGGTCCTCGGGGCCGGCCCGGCCCGGCCCGGCCGACCGAAAGATTCCCTGCCTGGGGCAGTTTTCCACTTGGGGGGAACGACCGGACGAAGTCGGTGTCGGAGGCACGGGACTGACGATGAACGACGAAGTGACCGAGCCCGCCCCGGGCGTCACGCCACAGGACACCGATCATCAGATCCACGAGGAGTTCGCCGACCCGGCGGCACGGCCGGCCGCGCCTTCGCATCGCAAGGGCATGCTCGGGGGCCTGGTCGCCGTCGGCACCCTCCTGGCCATCCTGGTCCTCGTCGGGCCGGGCGGGTCTTCTCCCAAGCTGCCGGCCCAGGTCATCCGCGACGTCTCGCCGTCGGCCACCGTCGCCTCGAACAAGGTGCCGGCCGCCGCGGCGTCGCCCACCACGGCGCCCAACACCACCGGCACCACGACCACGACCCTGCCGCAGAGCGCCACGGTGATCGAGGCGTCCAACCTCGGGAGCACGACGACCCGGGAGGCGGCGACCCCGGCCACCGATCGCCAGGCCTCGGCCCCCGCGTCGAGCTCCACTCCGTCGACGCCGACGACCTCGACCCCGGCCACCACGCCGACCACCACACCCCCGGCGGCGCCGACGACGACGCCGACCACCTCACCGCCGCCGACGACGACGCCGACCACGTCGCCACCCACCACCACCACCACGACGGCGTGCGTGTTGGGGATCCTCTGCAACGGCTGACCGCCCGCGCTCGGGTCAGCCGCTCGAGCCGCCTCCGAACTGCTTGGCGTAATCGGAGCTGAGCCAGCGCTCGGGTGACATGGAGAACAGGACGCTCGCCGCGGCATCGCCCTCGGTCGCCGCCAGATAGAGCTCGCCGAACTCCGGCCCGAGATACCGGTAGGCGAGGGCGCGGCGCTCGTCGGCCGTGACCGTGCTCCGCGTGGCGCTGATCGGCCCCTCGACGCTCACGTAGCGGTACGGCGCCTCTTCGGTCTGCGCGCACAGGGAGAAGCGCCCGGCGGCACGCAGGCAGCGGGCCTTGCGGCTCGTCCCGCCGGTGACGATGTCGATCGTGCTGCCAGGTGCGTACGAGTACCAGACGGGCACGGTGAGGGGTCCGTGGCCGGGATCCGCCACGCTGAGGATGCCGAGGTGCACGCCGGCCAGGAAGGCTTCGCGCTCGGCCCGGGTCATGGTCGGGGACACCGCCATCACCTCACGCCCGGTGATGCGGCGGGCGCTCGTGCCGTTGCGCCTCGGCCCAGCAGATGTCGCAGGCGTCGCACTGGGTTCCCGCACCGCGGGAGTCGTGGCCCCCGGGGTGACCGCAACGCGGGCAGCGGGCCTCGGTGGTCACGGGCGGGGCTCCACCGTCTCGGCCTCCTGCGGGCTGGCCGCGCCGTGGCCGTTGCCGTGGTCGAGCGCCGCCACGACCTCGTCGGGCAGGGTCGGGCCGGAGCGTTTCGTGGTGGTGAGCAGGCGCCCGATCACCGGCACTTCGGTGAGCGACTCGGCCCGCATGATCTGCACGGTCACGGGCACGAACTGCTCGGCCGAGTCGAACACGATGTAGCGCGGCAGCCAACGCGGCTCGTACTTGGCGTTGAACCGCCACAGCGTCTCTATCTGCAAGACACCCGAGAGCCGCCGCAGCGCCCAGCGCTCGACCCGCTGGGTCACCCCATCGCCCGTCTCGCCCTCGAGGATCGACCGCATGGCGGCGAAGTTCAGGCTGAGGCCCCGCATGCCCATTTCCTTCAGGTGGTCGATGGTGGAGCACAGGGCGAAGTCCAACAGGCCGTTGGGGTGGTCGCCGGGGTCTCGCCGCATCAGATCGAGCGAGAAGCCGCCGATGGCCGGCGACGGGACGAACTGGCACATGGCCACCGGGGCGCCGTCGGGGCCTTCGACCAGAGTGAGCAGCAAGCCGTTGTCGCGGGGGTCGAACAGCCGACCCAGCATCATGGAGAAGCCACGCTCCTGTTCGCCCCGGCGGCTCTTGGCCATCAGCTCGGCCATCCGTGCCGCGTCCTCCGGGTGCAGGTGGGCCGGATCGAGGAAGCGCGCCGTGTACCCGTAGCGGGCCACCCGGTTGACCGCCTGGCGCAACCCCTTCATCTTCCCGCCGTCGAGCGAGAACTGGCGCGGGTCGACGACGGCTTCGTCGCCGATGTAGAGGAAGCGCATCCCGGAGGCCTGGTACGTGGGCAACCACTCCTCGCCGGCCCCCATGACGCCGAGGCCCCACCCGTGGCGGTCGACGAAGTGCCGGAACGAGTCCCACACGTGGGCGCGCTCGGAGAAGGGACCGATGGGGTCGGGCGAGACCAGGCAGACGCCGCCGAAGACGGCGTAGGCGACGAGGGAGTCCCGGTGGAAGAACCACTGCTTGTCGTCGCGCAGCGCGAAGTAGTCGAGGGTCCCGGTGCCGTGCCGGCGGACGATGTCGCGCGCCCGCAGCTCGGCCGCCCGCCGGGCCATGACAGCCCGACCCGACGACAGCCGGCGGTCCACCACGGGGCGGGTGAGCAGGTAGAGGGCCACGACGATCAGGCTGAGGCCGACGGCCAGCAGGCTGATGGACGCGTAGCGATCGATGGTGGTCGGGAAGGTCACGTTCTGCACGCCGACCAGGCGCTCGGCCGACCCCAGCAAGACCTGGGGCCAGGGCGGAAGCGGATGGTGGTGGACCCGGCCCGCCACCTCCACGGCGATGAAGCCGCCCAGCGTCGCCACGATGCCGCCCACGGCCAGGATGGCAAAGGCGGTGACGAGCGTGGCGGGCTCGCTCTCGGCCCGGAACCGCTCGCGCTGGACGACGAGGAGGATCAGCACGCCGGCACACACGACCAGGGTGATGATGTCGGCGGCGTGGACGATGTGCAGCGCCAGCGACGCGCTGAGGAGGGCGACGGCCACGATCCACGAACGTCGCTGCCCGCGCAGGATGCCGCGCGACAACATGATCATGCCGATGCCGGCGATGGCCACCAGGGCCCCGGCGGCCTGGACCACGGTGACCGGGAGGTACTGGGCAATGAGGTGCAGGTGGGCCCGCAGCGGTTCGGTCACCGAGGAGAGCAGGTCGATCACGCCGGCGACGAACAGGGAGACGGCGGCCAGGCGGCGGATGCGCCGCACGCTGATGTGGTCGGCCGCCACCTCGGGCGCGGGCGGCCACGACGCGCCGCTCGGCCACGAAGCCGCCAGCTCGGCGTGCACCTCGGCCGCCTTGGAGCGGCCCTTGATGACGACGTCGGCCGTGACCAGTCGCTCGCCCATGGTCGCCAGGGGGAGATCGGCCTCGGCCAGCAGCAGGCGGACGTGGAGATCGGCGCCGGTCTCGATCTCGAGCGTCGCCTCCTGCCGATGGTGCAGGAACGTGGGCGGCAGCCCCAGCCGGCCCCGGTGCTCGTGGACCACCTCCGAGGTGGCGCCCGGGCAGGCGAAGAAGCCCGCGTCGAGGTGGGTGAGCTCGGGCACCAGTGCGCCGCCGGCGATGACGCCCGACGCCCCGGCCTCGACGGCGGCGCGGGTGATGTCGAGCGCGTCTTCGCCGTCGATCAGGAGCTGGTTGTGGGCGATGGGGCGGGTCCCCGACACGCCGCCGGCCCACGGCGCCGGCAGGCCGCCGCCGCCGAGCGCGCGCCAAATGCCGCGGGACGTGACGGCGACCACGACGGCCAGGACGATCAGGAGGAGGACGGCGATGATCAGCGTGGCGACGAAGCGCGAGAACCACGAGGCGTCGTAGGCGCGCTGCAGCGCGTTCTGCTGGCGCGGCGAGCGGAACACGTGGCCCAGGCCGTCGATGACGAACTCGACGCGCAGCAGCAGCGCCACGGCCGCCAGCACCAAGGGCGGCGCCCACAGGAAGCGGCGCAGGCGCCGGTAGAGGAGCCGCGATGTCACGAAGCGACGGGTCAGCAGGGGGTCGTCGAGGCGCTCGATGCCGGCCAGCCAGGGGCGGTCCTCCGTGGGCGTGGCGTCGATCGGCGGGTTGGCGTCGGGCCGCAGCGACCCGGCCCGGACGAGGACCGTACGCGTGCCGGCTCCGGTCTCGCAGTGCAGGTCCACGCTTTCGCGGACCTCCACACCGCAACGGGTCAGCTCCTCCTCCACGGCGTCGTCCCGCTCGTCGGACCCCACGACGGCGAGGATGCGGGAGTCGGGCCGCCCGGCGAACGCACGCAGCGCGCCCACGAGCACGGGGTGGTTGGCCAGGGCGGTCACGCCTTCGTCCGGCGCACAACTCGGCGCGGCCAGGCGCCCGCAGAGGATCACGATCCCGGGCCCCTGCCATTCCTCGAGCCGGCGGCCGATGTCACTGCAGGCGGCCAGGGAGCTGCTGGAGGGCTCCGGCGGGAGGAGCAGGTCGCCGATCACCTCGACCCGCCGCCCGAGGGCCACCCGGACGGCGCGGCCCGTTCCGTTGCCGGAGTCGGGAGCCCCGTGTTCCCCCGTAGCCACGTCGCTGCACATGTGGCGTCCATCGTGTCACCTCCCGGAGTGGGACACGCCCCTTCATGCGTCGCAGGGCGGGACCCGGGGTCGCCGGGAGCGCCGTTAGGCTGGTCTTTCGTGCCCGCGGCCCAGCCAGAGGACGACCATCCGAGGAACTGGACCTGGCGCGACGGGGACGACGTGTCCGGCCCAGCCGTGGTGTTCGACATCGACGGCGTGCTCTCGGACGCGGCGGGGCGCCAGCATTTCCTCGACCGCGGCCGGCGGGACTGGACGTCCTTCTTCGAGGCTTGTGGCGACGACCCGGTGATCGAGGAGGTGGCGCGGCTGCTGGAGCTGCTCGACCCGTCACTCGCCGTGATACTGCTCACCGGCCGGCCCCAGCGCGTCCAGCCGCAAACCCTGGCCTGGCTGAAGCGCTACGGGCTGCGCTGGGACCTCCTCGTCATGCGCTCACGCGGCGACTACGCGCAGGTCACCTCGTTCAAGCAGGGCGTCGTGGAGGACCTCCGGGAGCACGGCTTCGACCTGCGGCTGGCCTTCGAGGACGACCCGTCCAATCACGCCATGTACGTCGCCGCCGGAGTCCCCTGCGTCTACATCCATTCGGGCTACTACGAGTAGTCCGGCTGTCTCCTCGATGTCGCCGGACGAGGACGACCGGCTATCGACGGCGGTAGGCGAGCAGACGCAGATCGAAGACGACCTGCCCCCGGTGCTCGTTGCGAGCAGTGCGAGCCAGCTCCAACGCCAGCTCTTCGAGAAGCGAGGGCGGGTAGGTCCCGACGATGAAGGGGTCATGCCGCCAGATGGCGAAGTTCATGGAGAAGAGCTGGGCCGCCAGGGCCACCGGAATCCGATGTGAGTACAGCCGGTTGAGCATGGTCTGACAACCGTGCGGCGGCTCCACGTCGGCCAGCCGGGCGCCGACCCACAGATCTCCACCCCGATGAGCGACCAGCGCACGAGCCATCTCCTCGTAGGCGGCCAGGACCGAGCGGTTGGCCACGATCTCCTCGTCCTCCATGATGAGGAGGTAACCACCCGGCTTCAGTTGAGTCAGCCACGACGTGAGGACACGTTCGGGCTGGGCCAGGTGCGAGAGCACGAAGCGCGCGTGGAGAAGGTCGGACGGTCCCGTCGGAAGAGGCACCTCGGTGACATCGTGACGGACGAACTCGGCCGTGGGCATGGCGGCGGTGGCCTGCCCCAGGAACGCCTCGGACGTGTCGAGCCCCACTAGCCGTGTCGGCCGGAGCCGGTCGGCGAGCAGTCGGGTCGTGAAACCCGGTCCACACCCCAGGTCGACGGCGAGGCCGACCGGGGAGGAGGCCGCCACGTCGACCAGGAGTCGACTCGGTTGGGCGAAGACGCGATGCAAGAGCTGGAGGCGGGTGGCCGCAGCTTCGACGTCCCCGAAGGCGTAGCCGACCGATGGAACCGGACCAGGTCGATCGGCTGATGAAGCGACGGGTTCTTCGGTCGACATGTGTGGTGCTCCTCTCACTTGTTCGAGGGGAAGACCACCGTCAGGGAGGCGGGACTACAGAACGAAGCCGCCTCCGAGGAGGCGGCTTTCCCATGATGCGCAGGGCGCGCGCAAGGTAGGGCCGCCTCAGTAAGGCAGCCACCAACGCTCGGACGGCGCGCGCCGGATCACGCCGTCAGGATACAACCGGGAAGGAGGCGGTCAACCCTTCACGCCGCCGCCCGGCAGTGGTGTGGGCCAGGGACGAAGGTGGCCGTCGGCGATCACGGCACACTCGCCGCCGTTCCGGCGGGCACTCTCGCGTCCTGGCCCAGCTCGGCCTGTTCGCCCCTTGACGTTGCGGCGCCTGACTCATGGCGCGGGCGCTGAGAGCATGCTGCGCAGGCCCGACTCGAGGTCGGAGTGGGCGAAGTCGAATCCGCTCGATTCGAGGGCTGCCGGCCGCACCCGGGCACTCGTGAACAGCAGGGCGTCGGCGAGCTCGGATCCTAGGAGCAGCCTCGGGCCGAACCGGGGCACAGGAAGTCGGGCCGGTCGAGACAGCACGGCGCTCAGCACCCGGGCGAACTCGCGGTTGGTGACGGGATTCGGCGCGGTCAAGTTCACCGGCCCACGCACGTCGTTCTCCAGCAGCCACGAGATCGCCCGGATCTCATCGTCGAGGGTGATCCAGCTCCACCACTGGGCACCGGACCCGAACCTGCCGCCCAGGCCGAGCTTGAACAACGGCAGCAGCTTGGGGAGCGCACCTCCCTGCCTGCTTATCACGACACCCGTGCGAGCACAGACGACTCTGACGCCGGCGTCTGAGGCCGGGGCCGTTTCGGCCTCCCAGCGCACGCAGAGCGACGCCAAGAAGTCGTTGCCCGGTGGACTCTGCTCGGTGAGCATCTCGTCGCCGCGCTCACCGTAGAACCCGACGGCCGACGCGTTCACGAACACGCGAGGTCGACGATGCAGACCGGCGAGCGCACCTGCAAGCAGGGCGGTGGATCGGGTGCGGCTCTCGATGAGCACCCTCTTACGGGTGTCATTCCATCGGTGATCTCCGATCCCCGCGCCAGCCAGATTGATCACGGCGTCGACACCTTCGAGGCCACCAGAATCGATTGTGCCGACTTCGGGATCCCAGCGAAGAGCGAGCTCACCGGGACGAACTGGACGGCGCACGACCCTGACCACGTCGTGGCCGTGCCCGCTCAGCAGGGCACACAGGGCTTGCCCGATCAAGCCGCTCGATCCTGTGACCACGACCCGCATGGAAGGCTCAGGATAGGTTCCACACCCCGAGCGGATCAGCCGCGTCGCACGCGCTGCGCGGCCAGTGATCTTGTACGTGCGAACAGCCAGCGCCGGTAGCTGGCCGCGGGTCAGCGCGGCACGACGTCGCCCGCGCTCCTCCGGCGCAGCTGCCGCATCCATCCGCCGACGAGCGCCAGCGCCGACAGAATGAGCACCGGCAGGTCTCCCCAGTGGTCGTACGGCGTCAGGCCGCGCCGCAGCGCCACCGTCGCCGTCAGCACCTGGCGCCGGCCCAGTGTCGAGCGCAGGTCCACGACGCCCCGCTGGGTCACCACCGTGGTGAAGCCCGTCGGCGCCGCCTGCACCAGGTCGCGTCCCGTTTCGATGGCCTGGACCACGTCGGCCGCCACCTCCTGCGCCGGGACCTGGGACGTGCTGTAGGACGAGGTGTTGGTGGGCACGGCCAGCAGCTCGGCACCGGCGCGCACCGACGAGTGGCTCCGCCCCGCATAGAACACCTCGAAGGACACCAGGATCCCGAGCGGCCCCGCCGGCGTCCGCATGAGCCCGCTGCCATGCCCCGGCACGGCGTCCAGCGGCACCCCTGACAGGCTGGCGAAGTGCGCGAAGAAGGAGCGGTACGGCACGTACTCGCCGAAGGGCACGCGGTGCACCTTCTCGAACACGCCCACCACGCGGCCGTGCGGGCCCCAGGCCACGATCTCGTTGCGGAAGGCGGTGCCCGAGACGGGATAGGTCACGCCCACCAGCAGGGTCGTGTGCAGCTCGGCGGCCAGGCGGCTCAGCAGGGCCGCCTCGGGGGAGCCGGCCAGCGGCCCGTTGAGCGCCACGACGTCTTCGGGCCACAGCACCAGCGCCGGGGCCGGGCGGGCCGCCGTAACCGGGTAGGTCGCCGCCAGCTGCGCCTCGTAGACGGCCGTCGGCGAGACCTGCTCCTGGCTCAGCCCGCGCTGGCCACCCCCCTGCACCAGCGCCACGCGCAGCGAGCGCACCGGCGCGCCGCCGTCGGGCACCACCGCACCGACGACGGTCACCGCCACCAGCCCGGCGGCCACGACCGCCGAACCCACCAGGCCCGGGCCGGGCAGGCGCCGCCGACGCGCCCACCACAAGGCCGCCAGCGTGGCCACCACCACCCCACCCGCGTACACACCGGCCGTGAGGAGCAGCGGGCCGCCGAGCCGCGCCAGTTGCACCAGCGGGCCGTCCGCTTGGCCCAGGAACACCCCGCCCAGCGGCAGGCCACCGAAAGGCCACGTCATGCGCACCGCCTCGGCCAGCACGCACGCGCCCACGAAGGCGGGGGCCCGGCCCCGCTCGGGCGGCGTCACCACGGCCGCCGCGGCGAAGAACAGCGCCTCGATGAGCACCAGCACGACCGCGCCGTACCAATTGAAGGCGCGGGCCCAGAACAGCCCGATGGCGTAGCAGCCCAGCCCGGCCAGCCAGCCCGACCACAGGCGCGCCCGCACCGGTAGTCCGCCGAGGCGCCAATAGAACAGCCCGGCGCCGATGACCCCGAGCGGCCACCACCCCCACGGCGGCAACGACAGCGCCAGCAGGACGCCGGCGGCCAGCGACGGGCCGGCCACGCGGCCCTGCCGCCTCACAACAACGCGTGTGCGGCGTCCCGCCCGCTGGCGATGCAGGCCGGGATGCCGACCCCGCGGTAGGCCGCCCCCGCCAGGGCCAGCCCGCCCAGCCGGGCCATGGCCGCCTGCACCCCGGCCGTGCGGAGCAGGTGGTGCACCCGGTACTGCGGGAAGGCGCGGGGGAACCGGGTCACCACGGCCTCCTTCGGCTGCCCCGTCACGCCCAGCAGAGCCCCAAGCTCCTCCCAGGCCCGCTCGACCACCTCGCCGTCGCTCCAGTCCTCCACCCGGATGTCGTCGACCCGCCCGAGCGAGGCCCGCAGCAGGACCTCGCCGTCGCGCGCCAGGTGGGGCCACTTGCGGTCGAGGAAGGTGCACGCGGTCACCGCCCAGGCGTCGTGGTCGCGGTCCTTGGGCGGGCTGCGGCGCGGCACCAGGAAGCCCGTGCCGTACCGGTTGGCCGGCACGTCGTCCGCCCCGACCCGGAACGTGACCAGCGTCACCGAGGCGTAGTCGATCCCATCGAGCAGCCCCGCCGCCTCGTCGTCGTGCGGCCGCAGCAGGCCGGCCGTCAGCGGTGCCGGGAGGGCCAGGACCACCCCGTCCGCCTCGACCGTCGTTCCCCCCGCCACCACCGCCCAGCCGCCGCCGGCCCGACGCTCCAGGCGGTCCGCCTTCACGCCGGTGCGGATGTCGCCGCCGCGCCCGCGCACGGCGTCCGCCACGGCACCGACCAGCGCGGTCATGCCGCCGTCGAGCGCCCAGAAGAGCGGCGGCCCGTCGGGGTCCGGTGCGGGCATCTCGGCGCGCAGCGCCCGCATCAGGCTGCCCCGGCGCTGGGCCGCCACGAGCAGCGCCGGGAAGGCGGGCGCGG
>DATNLP010000460.1:0-2571 GCA_035602795.1 Acidimicrobiales bacterium
GTGCGGTACCGTGACAGGGTGCCGACGTCGACGACCAAGAACGGGGCCAGCGAGGCCGAGCCAGTCGAGAAGGCGCCTGCGAAGGCGCCGGAAGAGGCCAAGAACGCCCACGAGAAGCCGCATGAGAAGGGCCACGACAAGGGCCACGACAAGGGCCGCGACAAGGGCCACGACAAGTCCAATGACAAAGGCCACGACAAGTCCAGCGACAAGGCCCACGAGAAAGCGCATGACAAGCCGCAGGAGCGGGCACCCGAGAAGCCCCGCGAGCGGGCCCAGGACAAGCAGCCCATCACGGTGTTGTTCGATCGGGTGATGGTGCAGATCTCGCAGGCGGACGGCGAGCGGCGCTCGCGGGCGGGCATCTTGATCCCGGCCACGGCGCAGCTCACGCGGCGCCTGACATGGGCCGAGGCGGTGGCGGTCGGGCCGCACGTGCGCACCATCAAGGTGGGCGACACCGTCCTGTTCAACCCGGAGGACCGCTTCGAGGTCGAGGTGCACGGCGAGGAGTACGTGATCCTGCGCGAGCGCGACATCCACGCCATCGCATCGAGCCGGAACGACAGCGGCACGGGGCTCTACCTTTGAGCGCGGCGGCCGGGCCGGCCCCCGAGGGGGTGGCGCTCGAGGTCGACGAGGAGCTCGTCGGCGCGGTGGACTTCGCCAAGGGCGACGGCCTGGTGCCCGCCATCGTGCAGGACGCGTCAGACGGCACCGTCCTGACCATGGCCTACATGGATGCCGAGGCGCTGCGGCGCACGCTGGCGACGGGCCGGTCGTGGTTCTTCAGCCGCAGCCGCCAGGAGTACTGGCAGAAGGGCGAGACCTCGGGCGACCGCCAGTACGTGCGCGAGGTGCGCCTCGACTGCGACGGCGACGCGCTGGTCGTACTGGTCGACCAACACGGCCGCGGCGCGTGCCATACCGGCGAGCACAGCTGCTTCTTCCGCACCATCGGGTCCGGGCCGGGGGTGCCGGTACACGTGCCGGTGCCGGTGCCGGAGCCGTGACTGCCGGCAGTGCCGCCACCGTCACTGCCGGCGGTGCCGCCGCGTCGGCGGGGCTGACGTTCCGACCCGACGCGGCCGAGTTCGCCGCGCTGGCCAAGGAGCACGAGATCGTGCCGGTGCGCTGCGAGGTGGTGGCCGACACCCTGACCCCGGTGGCCTGCTTCGCCAACGTGGTGGGCGAGGACGACGGCTTCCTCTTCGAGTCGGTGGAGGGCGGGGAGCGCTGGGGCCGCTACTCCTTCGTCGGGCGACGGCCGCTGGCCATGCTGACGGCCCGGGGTCGGGCGGTCGAGGTGACGGGCCGACTCGGGCTGGCACCCTCGGAGGAGGGCATCTTGGCCGCAGTGGAGGACCTGGTGGACCGGTTCCGCTCACCCGTGCTGTCGGGGCTGCCGCCACTGCACGGGGGGCTGGTGGGGTATCTCGGCTACGACGTGGTGCGCGAGGTCGAGCGCCTGCCGGACGTGCCGGCCGACGACCAGGGGCACCCCGACGCGGCGCTCGTCGTCATTGGGCAGTTCTGCGCGTTCGACCACTGGCGCCAGCGGATCGTGCTGGTCGACAACGTCGTGGTCCCCGAGGCGCCGGACGGCGTCGTCGACACGGGCGCGGTGGCCGAGGCGTATGACGCCGCGTGCGGCCGCCTCCGCCAATTGGCCGTCGACTGCACGGGCCAGGGTGCGGGGTCCGGCGAACTGGTGGCGGCGCCGCCGCCCGGACTCGAGAAGGCCGAGGCGGCACGAACCATGACGCCGGGCCAGTACATGGCCACGATCGACGCGGCCAAGGAGTACATCAGGGCCGGCGACATCTTCCAGGTCGTGCTGTCGCAGCGCTACGACCTGACCCTCGACGCCGACCCGTTCGACGTGTACCGCGCCCTGCGCCTGCTCAACCCGAGCCCGTACCTCTACTTCCTGCGCTTCCCGGACGTCACGGTCGTGGGAGCGTCGCCCGAGCCCATGGTGCGCCTGCGCGACAAGGTCGTGATCTCGCGGCCCATCGCCGGGTCGCGGCCGCGGGGGGAGAACGAGCAGCACGACCGCCTGCTCGAGGGCGAGCTGGCCGAGGACCCCAAGGAGCTGGCGGAGCACATCATGCTGGTCGACCTGGCCCGCAACGACGTGGGCCGCGTCGTGCGCTACGGGACCGAGAAGGTCGACGAGCTCATGACGATCGAGCGCTACAGCCACATCATGCACATCACGTCCCAGGTGTCGGGCGAGCTGGCCGAGGGGAAGGGTCCGATCGACGTGCTGCGGGCCACGCTGCCCGCCGGGACGCTGTCGGGCGCGCCCAAGGTGCGGGCCATGGAGATCATCGACGAGCTCGAGCGCACCAAGCGCGGCGTCTACGGGGGCGTCGTCGGCTACATCGACTTCTCGGGCAACGTCGACACCGCCATCGCCATCCGGACCATGGTGGTGACGCCCGGCGGGAAGGCGAGCGTGCAGGCGGGGGCGGGCATCGTGGCGGACAGCGACCCGCAGAGCGAGGACGAGGAGTGCGCGCACAAGGCGGGTGCACTCCTGGTGGCCGTCACGGCGGCACGGGGCAT
>DATNLP010000464.1:0-2250 GCA_035602795.1 Acidimicrobiales bacterium
GCGTTGTTGCGCCGCACCGCCCACAGGTAGAGGACCAGGGCGGCCACGATCAAGGCCACCGGAACGAACTCGAACTGGGTGGAGAGGTATTCGTGGCCCGCCAGCGGGGGCAGCCCCGCGTCGTCGAGCGCGGCGATCACGCTGACGACGGTACCGCCCGGTTCAGCCGTGCTGCCAGATGCGCTGGGAGATGCCCCGCTTGCCGTCGAGGGCGGCCGCGTCGAGTGCGGCCAGCTCCTCGTCGGTCAGGCGCCAGCCCAGGGCGCCGGCGTTCTGCTCGGCCTGGCTGCGGTTCTTGGCACCCGGGATGGGCACCGCGCCCCGGGCGATGAGCCAGGCCAGGGCCACCTGGCTGGGCGTCTTGCCGCCATGGGCCTCCCCGATGGCGCGCAGCCCGGCCACGAGGGCGTCCACCTCCTCCATCGGGTAGGACCCGAAGTTCCGCTTGCCGGGCGGGGGGTTCTTGGCCGAGTACTTGCCGGTCAGGCGCCCCTGCCCGATGGGTGAGTAGGCCAGCGGCACCACGCCGAGCTCAGCGCAGGTGGCGATGAGGCCCCCGCGCCACGGCAGGGCGCGGAGCAGCGAGAACTCGATTTGATTGCTGGCCAGTCGCAGGCCGCGTTGGCGCAACGCGGCGTCGATGGACCGGGTCTCCTTGCTGGAGTAATTGGAGACCCCGACCGCCTTGACCAGCCCCTCGGTGTGCGCCGCCGCCAGAGCGTCGGCCAGCGCGCCGTGCGAGCGCAGAGACATCGGCCCGTGGATTTGGTACAGGTCGATGCTCTCGACCCCCAGGCGCCCGACCGAATGCCGGGCGGACGAGACGAGTGCCGAATCGACGTTGACCTTCCAGGGCATGGGCATCCACTTCGACGCGATCACCACCCGGTCGCGCACAGCGGGCTCTGCGGCGAGCAGGCGTCCGATGATGCGCTCGCTCTCGCCGCCGCCGTAGATCTCTGCTGTGTCGAAGAGGACGACGCCGGCCTCGATACTGGCGTCCCAGGCCTCGCGGATGCTCGCCTCGGTGAACGACTGGTCGTAGCCGCCCATACCCCAGGTGCCCTTGTCGCCCCAGGCCCAGGTCCCGACGCCCAGCGGCGGGATGGCCACGCCGGAACCCGGCAGCTCGATCCGGTCACTGGCCCGCGGCGGTGCGGTGTCGGTCACGCCCCCGCCCCCGCCCATTCGAGGTGCGCCTCGACGGCGGCGCGCCAAGCCTCGGGATGCGTCAGCTGCGGCGAGTGGTAGGCGCCGGGGATCACCGTGAGCCGACCGTCGCCCACCTCGGCCGCCAGTTCGGGCGCCTGGTCGACCAGCGAGTGATCGTGCTCACCGACGATGACCGTGGTCGGGCAGGCGATGGAGGACAGCCGGCGGCGCAGCGACCCCGGGCCGTCCTGGACTTCGGCCCACAGCTCCGTACCGAGTGCCTTGAACGCGTAGGGGTCCGTGCCGGCGAGGATCCCGTCCTTCTCCTTCTGCCATTCGGCCGGGACGGCCGCATCGATGAGATCGTCCTCCGGCCCACGTATTTCGAGCGTGGGCATGCCTCGCGTCGGATCGAAGGCCGCCACGAACTCAGTCACCATTTTTCTCATCTCTTCGTCGGGGGGCTGGAAGGACCAGGCGCTGGTGTCCATGAGGATGAGCGAGCGGACCAGCTCGGGGCGTTCGAGCACCATGGTCAGCACGACCCGTCCGCCCATGGAGTGGCCCAGCAGGTCCACCGGGGGGCCGCCCACCGCTTCAATGAACGCAGCCAGGTCGGAGGCCAGCTGGTCGATGCTGTAGGCGTCGAGCGTCCCGAACTTGGTCGAGTGCCCGTGCCCGCGGAGGTCGACGGTGACCACGCGCCGCCGCTCGGCCAGCGCGTCGACCTCGAGCGCCCAGTCGTGCGAGGAGCCGGTGAAGCCGTGGCAGAGCACGAAGGTGGGCGTGCCGCTCCCCCGCTCCGACCAGGCCAGGTCGGCATCGTTCGCGTGGACGGTCTGCGACTCCGAGGTCAGTGTCATGGCCACTGTCTAGTTGGTGCGCCGGGTCGGGGCACGGCCGCGCGCCAGTGGGTCAGCCGGAGTCCACCGAGAGCGTCTGCACGGCCGAGGCCGGAGCGGGCGAGGTCTCGGTCTGCGCCGAGGCGAGGGAAGCTCCCGGGGTGACCGCCACGTTGGTGCACGAGCGCGCCTGGTTCCAGGCGGCCAGCGCCGCCGTGGCGGCGGCGCCCGTGAGTGGCTGCGGCAGGTCGTCGAC
>DATNLP010000471.1:0-12901 GCA_035602795.1 Acidimicrobiales bacterium
TCGCGCCCACGCCGATGCACCCCGCCGCGACGGGACAGCTCAGGGGATAGACCAGGGCCAATGGTTGTCCAGCCACGTCCGGCAACTGCAGGGGTGTCCAGGAGGCGCCGCCGTCGTGGGTGACCTCCAAGACGGGGGACGCGTACCCGCCCTGATTGGAGTCAGACGCGGAGAGGTAACAGTCCTCGCCGTCGGCGCAACTGAGTGAGATCGCGATCGCGGGCCAACCCGAAGGAGCCGCCATGGTCGTCCACGTCTCGCCGCCATCGGACGTTCGGGAGATATCGAACGTGGTCCCTTCGTCGGCTGGAAAGGCCAACACACAGTGGAGGGTGTCACCGCATTCCATGAGCAGGATGCCCGCACCAAAGGGGATGGGCGAAGAGGTCGTCGTCCACGACCGACCCCAATCGCTCGAGCGGATGGCAACAATGCCCTCCGCGCTCGGAGCTTGGACGGTCCCCGTAGGGACGAGGCCCACGCAGTTGCCGTCTCCATCGCAGCGCAGCGTCCACAGGTCGGTCACGCCCGCGGGTGCGGCAGATGATGTCCAGGTCGAACCGCCGTCGGTGCTGGTCATGAAGAAGTTGGCGCTCGTCGAAGCGGCCGATGTGGCGCTTCCTTGATTTGCGAGGAAGGCGACGCAGTCAGACGCACTCGGGCACGAAAGCTGCTCGACGCTTGAATCCGTCGTTCCGGCCGGAACCGGCAGAGCGTCGAGCCGCCAGCTGCGCCCGCCGTCGGACGTCCACGCCAACCCGGGACCCTGGGAGGGGCCGACTCCTCCCTGCATGATCGACTGGTCGCTGCCGACGCACGTGGTCGAGGTGGGGCACGAGACGGGATCCGTCAAGTGCCGCCCCCCTGGCAGAGGCGCCAGCGAGCGCCAGGTCACGCCGCCGTCGCTGGTGGCCTCCCAGCCCTGCCCACCGACCCCCGACTCTGACGCATAGCAGGTAGATGCCGTGACGCAGAGCAGATCGCCCGTCTGGGGTCCGCCGCCGACCGACTGGAAGGGTGAGGACGTCGAGTCGACGAGCTCCATGCGCAGGTTGGTCGAGCGAGCCGAATGTGAGGGAGCGGCCGGTGGGTGTGTGGCTGGTCCCGCCACGAGGAGGAGAATAAGGGCGGCGATGGCGGCGATGGCCACGACGGCGGCCAGGGGCACGTAGGCGGGCTTTGATCGGCCTTGTCTTGCCCCGGTGGTCCCCGTGACCTGATCGAGGGACAGTCCGACCGTCGCGCCGCGGCGGGCAACCCGGACGATCAGGTCCCTGACTTCCTGTTCGGCGGGGGGCAGTGGGGTCTCAGCGTGTTCGGTCATCGTGTTGCACCATTTCGTCGTCGGCGTCGGATGGGGAGAGTTCGGCAGCCAGGGCCTTCCGGCCCCGGGACAGCCACGAGCGAACCGTGCCCTCTGGGACCTCGAGCTCGTGGGCAACGGCGGCCACGCTGAGATCGCCGGCGTCGTGAAGCACGATCGCGGTGCGTTGGGGCGGCGGCAGCGTGTCGAGAGCACGGGCGAGCTCAATGGCTTCGATGTCCGGTTCCGGCGACACGGTGGCCGAGGGCGGCAGGTCCCGGCGACGGGCGGCTCTGCGCCACTCGCTCGTGGCCAGGTTGCACAGCACCCGCCGACACCAGGCGGCCGGGTCGTCGTAGGCAGACACGGCGTCCCAGCGTTGCCAGGCTCTCAGCAAGGTTTCCTGGGCGAGGTCCTGGGCCTGGCTCTGGTCGCCCGTGAAGACGTAGCCGAGCGCCACCAATTTCGGGCCAGTCAGGCGAAAGAAGTCCTCGAAGACCCCTGTCGCCGGGGCGGACCCCGTCATCTCGAGCTGCAGCCGGGAAGTCGAGTCACACTATTTACACGCTCCGACCGTGCCCCGCGCTGCAGACCTCACAACGCGCCGGTTGGCGGGGCACCCACTCGGGCCTTTGGCTTCGCAAAATAGGCCCAGAATCTGAGTCACACATGAGACTGAAGCGTCTCTGTGCCTCCGCGGTGGATACCCGGCGAGATCCCCGGACGGGTCCTCGGTCAGGGGCGGACGACCCCGCCAACTCCCGAAGACTCGCTTTTCTCTGGTGCCCTTCGGGATTTGGGGGGCGTGCAGCGGGTCAAGGGCCGCTGCCCGTCGTCCGGAGCGGGTCGCGGCGGCTCATTTGGGAGCTCTTCCACTGCTGACGCTTCCGGTCGGGGCGCCTTGAGAACGTGCCCCAAAGTTGCTGCTCAGACCACAGCCGACATCTCATCTACGAGCTGCGCCAACAGGTACCACGCATTGATCTCGTCGGCGACGCAGAACTTGAAATCACCCTGCGATACGACGTAGCGCAGCCAGCAGGGGTGGATGCGAAGCGTGCACATACCCCCTTCGGAGGCCACCTCAATGTTGTCCACCCGGCTCGTCAGCTCGTATCGCCATGAGTCTTCGTGGTTGCGATTTGTTTCGGCGATTAGCTGCTCGACAAGCTGCTCAGCAACCCTCAGGTCGTTGGTCATTGTTCCTCCCCCGTCGTACGGCTTGATTCCTCCATGAGGAAGAACATTGGGGGTTGCCTCGTATTACGTTTTCGAGCCCTGCGACGGCAAAACGGTGTGAGCCGCCGTCGCCGCATGCTCCCTCGACGCTCAAGATTGTGCACCGGTGGGGTCTCACTTCCGGAAAGTTATATGCCTCCTGAGCTGGGAGAATGTCGGGTACGAGCCGGAAAGACCGGCAGCCGGCCCCGCTTCGGCCGTCGAGAGGCGGTGACCTCAGTAGGGCGTCAAAAGCCTCTTCGCAGGAGCAAGCGTGCGGGCCCCCTAGTGCGACCAGGCACGAGCCCTGCACCTCGTCACCCATAGAAGGAGGGAGCCCGGCCGCTCACGTCACGCCGAAGGCGGCAATCGACCGGCTGGTGTTCCGGACTTGCCCCGGGTTGATCCGCTCGCGGCATCGACGCTGCGCGAGCCTTCGAGCTGGCCTGACGTTCACCCCAGGCCCGCCGCCACCCCGGCACCTCCGCCGGGCCTTGCCGGCGGACTGGGGTCAATCAACGTGCCGTACGACCTGAGATCCGCCTCCTTGAGTCCAGTTCGGTGCTCGCGCCTCTCATCCGGTTCATCGGGCGAACGTTTCTGTATGCCGGGTTTTGTCCGAATTCATCTGACTCTGGTCACTGCGTCGACCAGGATGGAGCCATGTCCACACGCCTGCTGCGGCAGCTCCGCGAGACCGTCGGAGCCAGGAACGTGGTCGTCGAACCGGAAGTCATGGCGTCATACGCCATCGACTGGACTGGGCGCTTCAGAGGTCATCCCAGGGCGGTCGTCCGCGCCGGTGACGCCCCCGAGGTGGCGGCGGTCGTCGCCTTGTGCAAAGAGGCCGGTGTCGCCCTGGTGCCCCAGGGGGGCAACACAGGGCTCGTCGGCGGAGGCGTCCCCCTCGCCGGCGAGGTCGTACTCAGTCTGCGGCGGCTGGCGGGCGTTACCGACGTCGACGCGCTGGCGGGCCAGGTCTCTGTCGGTGCCGGGACGACGGTGGCCGACGTGCAGGCGGCCGCAGCCGCTGCCGGCTGGGCTTACGGCGTCGACCTCGGCAGTCGTGACAGCGCGACGATCGGTGGCACCATCGCCACGAACGCAGGTGGGCTCCAAGTGCTCCGACATGGCTCCACGAGGGCGCAGCTCGTGGGCTTCGAAGCGGTCCTCGGAACGAGCGAGACCGTCTCGCACATGGGGGGACTGTTGAAGGACAATACGGGGTACGACCTCGGCGGGTTGCTCTGCGGCAGCGAAGGAACGCTCGGAGTGGTGACGGCCGCCCGAGTGCGCCTGGTGCCTCCTAGCCCAGAGCGTGTCACCTCGATCCTCGCGTTCTCCTCCACTGCAGCCGCAGTCGACGCCGCCTCGCTACTCCGCCGGTCCCTCCCTGAACTGCAGTCGCTCGAGTTGTTCTTCCACCCAGGCCTGGTCCTCGTCTGTCGGGTGAGCGGCTCGGCAGGACCATTTCGCGGAGTGCACTGGGCCTACCTCCTGGTCGAGGCGGCGTCTCAGCATGACCCCATGCCTGCTATGGCTGCGGCGTTCGACTCGATTGCCGCTATCGAAGATGTCGCAGTGGCCACCGATACCGGGAGAAGGGCGCAGCTGTGGGGCTATCGCGAGGGGCACACCGAGGCGATCAACACGCTTGGAGCGCCCCACAAGCTCGATGTGACGCTGCCGGCGCCGGTGTTGGCCTCCTTCATTGACCATGTGGCTGACATCGTCAAGAGCGCAGACCCGAAGGCGACGACGTGGTTGTTCGGCCACGCCGGGGATGGCAACGTCCACGTCAACGTGACCGGCGTCGATCCGAACGACTTGAGCGTGGACGACCGCGTCATGCGCTACGTCGCTGAACTCGGTGGCAGCATCAGTTCTGAGCACGGCATTGGGACGGCGAAGCGAGCCTGGCTCCACCTGAACCGGAGCGAAGTGGAACTCGCGGCATTTCGACGATTGAAGGCGGCACTCGATCCTGCCGGCATCTTGAACCCCAATGTCCTCCTTCCCCCCGAGCGTGGCACCCCAGGCCCTCAGGAATGAATGTCACAATTCCTCGCGGCGACGGGCGCCTGCGGGACAAAGGTCACGAGGGCGTTGCGGAATCCGACCAGACGAGCTCGCCAATTGCGCCCCGAGTGGGTCACCTACACAATGCACACCTGGGGAGTTCCTCTGCTCGTGCTCATGTGATGGCGATCATTCGCAACCCGGCCAACGTCCATTCGACAAGCCGTTCCGCACCAGTGAGATCCAACGGACATGAAGGTCCCACTCGACTCCTTCGTTTCCTAGGACGCGCCCGGATTCGGCACGACGAGGTACTTCTCGCCAGTCGCCTGTTTCATCGTCCGGCTCAACAGCAGCGGGTCAAGCAGTCCCGCCAGCGACACCTCACCTGTGTAGGAACTCGCGAACGTCGTCTTGAGCCCTGCGGCGACCCGCGAGCGCAGCCGGTTGAATGTGTCCCGGTCAATGCTCCCCAGAAACGGCGTGAGCAACCATCCGCCAATGCCCCATGCAAAGCCGAAGTTCCTCGACAACGTCGTGGGGCTGGGGTCGAGACCACCATAGATGTACACCTGCTTGTGCACCGTTGACCCGTATCTCGAATATTCCCGAGCCGAAGCATTCGCCGCCACTTCCATCGCGGTCAGGATGTAGCTGACGAGTTTGCCACCTCCGACAGCGTCAAAGGCAATAGTGGCCGAGGTGGCCGTGAGAGCATCGATAAGGTCGGCCATGAAGGAGGGTGAACCCGAGTCACAAACATGGACGGCGCCAATCGACCTCAGCAGATCCACCTGCTCGGGTTTGCGAACGATGGCGACGAGTGGCACTTCGTCTTCGAGGCAGAGTTTCACCAACATCTGACCCAAGTTGGATGCCGCCGCCGTATGAACGAGTCCTCCGTGTCCTTCTCGTCGCATGGTTTCGATCATGCCCAGAGCGGTGAGCGGGTTGACAAACGACGACGCCCCCTCCTTAGGCGTTGTGCCTGGAGGCAGGACGAGGCACGACGAGGCACCTACGGCTCGGTACTGCGAATACATTGAGCCCCCGGCGACCGCGACCGTCCGTCCATGGAGCGACTGCGCCTCCGGGGAGGGTCCAGCGGCCACCACGCTGCCGGCCCCCTCGTTGCCCACGGGAAGCGACTTACCGACTCGGGCGGCGAGGGAACGAAGCGCCCCGTCGACGAGTGGCGCCGTGACCACGCGGTCATTGGACGTACCCTCGACCACCGCAGAGGCCACATCCGCGCCTGCCAGTAGCAGGCCGAGGTCCGACGGGTTGATCGGTGCAGCTTCGACCCGCACCAGTACCTCGCCGGGGGCGAGGGACCGCAAGGGGACGTCGGCCAATGAGAGCTCAAGTGTGCCTTGTTCGGTCACAAGTGAGCGAAGTTCGAGCGAGCGCGTCGGAAGCGGTTCAGTCACGGTTGATCCCTCATCTCTCTATTCACCCAGCGCCAGATGTGTCGATCGATTCTTTGAGCCGTTTCGTCGCTGTGACCATCCACATAGTGTCGACCGTCTTGCGGTGAGTGCTGGTCGGACGATCATTACAACACATGACGGTCGCGGTCGGCGTATCCGGATCGCGCTCGCCGGTTCCTTGCCGTTCACAGTGTCGTCTCTCCGGCAGGCCGGCCGCCGAAACTCTTGACGAGGGACAGCAGTACGGTTTCGACGTCCTCGAAGGGTTCCATGCTGCGTTCGGCCCGACACAGCGCGACTGCACCCTCTGTCGCCGCGATAATGGTTACGGCCAGTCGTCTTGCTGGTTCCACATCCATTCCGCCGGCCACACAGAGTTCGGTGAGCAACTCAGTCCAGGTCCGAAAGATGGTGCCGGTGTGGTCGAGAAGATCGTCGTTGTCCGCGGCGACCGTGACGGCCACGACGGCGCATCCAGCGGTGAGATGGGAACGCTCCAACACGAATCGCCACAGGGCGAGAAAACGCTCCATGACGACCTCCGGTGGTTGTCCGCGAGTGGCCTCCATCGCCGCCAGTCCTCGTTCGCTGGCCAGATCGAGCGCCGCGTGCAGCAGTTCGGGCTTGCCACCCGGGAAATGGTGATACACGGAACCTCGCGGCGACCCCGTGGCCTCGAGCACCTCGGCGAAGGACGTGCCTTCAACCCCCTTGGTGGCGAGGAGACGCACGGCGCCGTCAACCATCCGGGCACGGACGGCGCCGCGAGGCGGTCTGTCACCCCCGCCCGACCTGTTCTGAGCCTCAGCCATCACAACGCTCTCGATATCCAACTATGCAAGAGATCATAGTCGTGCTAGGTTCTATGTAGGTGTACATACATAGTAAGGAGCCATCATGCCGATGATCGACGTCTACGCTGCTACAGGCACGTTTCGCGAGCCCCACCGACTCGCCTCTGACCTGGCACGGACGCTGATGACCGTCGAGGGTGTCCCTGACATCCCGATGTTCCGACAGAACACGGCTGGCTTCATCCACGAGATGGACGGTCCAGCCATCTCCAATGTGGACGGTGACAGTGGGTACGTGCGGGTCCAGGTTCTGACCAACGCCGGGGCCCTAGACCGCGACAAGCAGCTCGCCGTGGTCAGCCAATTCACCGACCTGGTGGCGGCGGCCGCTGGAGACCCCTCCCTCTCACAGAGAACCTGGGTCCTCTTGACCGAGGCTGTTGAGGGGGGCTGGGGCCTTGCCGGTCACGCGAACACAAACGAGGAGCTCGTGGCCGCGGCGAGAGCGCAGATTGCAGAACTGTCGGCGGCCAAATCAGACAATGGCTGACCCCGTTCATTCGGGTCAGAGCACGCTGACGCAGTTCAGCATCAGCGAACCCACACCGGGGTACTGGAGGGTGGTCTTCTCGAACCCGCCGATCAACCTTCTGAACTCGACCACCGTGCTCGAGCTCGGCGAGATCACGCGGCGCATCGAGGAGGCGCCGGACCTCCGAGTCGTCGTGTTCGCCAGTGCACATCCCGACTTCTACATGGCGCGCTACGACCTTTCCGACACGAATCCAGTGGCTTTTGCCCCGACCGAATCGGGCGTCACGTACTTCATCGATTCGATGTTGCGAATGAACGACGCCGGTCCGATCACGATCGCCTCGATTCGTGGCCGCGTACGCGGCGGAGGCAGCGAGTTTGCGCTTTCTTGCGACCTTCGCTTTGCCAGCAAGGAGAACAGCGTGTTCGGCCAACCCGAGGTCGGAGTAGGCATCGTCCCGGCTGGCGGAGCGGTCGAGCGCCTCCCGGGCCTGGTGGGAACGGCACGAGCGCTTGAGATCATCGCCAGCGGCGATGACTACGACGCCGTGACGGCCGAACACTACGGTTGGATCAACCGAGCGATACCCGATTTAGACCTCGACGAGTACGTCGACCGGTTGGCGCGGCGGTTGGCGAGTTTCGACCCGCAAGTCATTGCCGTCACGAAACGGTTGGTGCGCGGGCGTGCTTCGGCGCCGTCGCTGGACCAGTACCGCGAAACCCTGGAAGCGCTGAGGGCATTGATCATCTCGTCATCGACCACCGTCCGGCGTACTGCTGTCGCCCGGTATGCGGCGGAGCTGGGTGGGGACTTCGAGTTGCGGATGGGCTATCACCTCGGATTGATCGAGGACACGATTGGAGGGGAGTGACGTCCCGATCGCTTTTGCTGGGGGACGGCCATCATGACAAGCGATCGAATGGGTGGGTGTCCTGCCCTGCCGACGCCCAATCCGCTCGGTGAAGACCTGCCTGGGGTGGAGTGACGGGTCAGGCGTTGACCGAGATGAGTTCGTTTGCTGGACACCAGCGTCTGAAATGATCGCCGATGCGTCGGCCGCCGGCAGGTCATGATCGAAAGGGCGTATCTTCGGCCCATCGGGCGCTACATCCACTCATGTCTCGATCGAAAGCCCGCCAGGTTTGGTGCCGAGTCGTGTTGACTTCCTGAGGTACGTACGGGAGGGGTAAGTGAAGGTCGCCGTCGGTATCTCGGGAGCGAGTCGCCAGGACCTCGAGTTCGTCCTGGAGGCAGAACGGCTGGGTGTTGATTCGGTCTGGATAGCCGAGACCTGGGGTTACGACGCGCTGACTCCACTGGCGTTCCTTGCCGCTCGGACGGAGCGGGTAAAGCTGGCAACGGGCATAGTCCAGCTGGGTTCCCGTTCTCCGGCCCTTTTGGCCATGTCAGCCATGTCGATGCAGGCGCTGTCGGGAGGCCGCTTCCTACTGGGTATGGGTACCAGTGGCCCGCAGGTCATGGAGGGATGGCACGGCGTCCGCTTCGATCGGCCGGTCACCGCCACACGCGAAACCATCGAGATCATCCGAATGGTGACCTCCGGAGAGCGTCTGGCCCACAGCGGGGAGGTCTACCCACTACCCCTTCCCGACAGCGTCGGGCGGGCGCTCCGGCCCGCCGCCGGGCCGACGAGCGTCCCGATCTACATCGCTTCCATGGGGGTCAAGAACCTTGAGCTGACCGGCGAGCTGGCCGACGGGTGGCTGGGCAACTGTTTTATGCCAGAAACTGCCGACGCCTTCCTCGAGCCGTTGAGAGCCGGAGCGGTCCGGGCCGGTCGGAGCCTCTCCGAGCTGGACTTGGTCATACCAGTTTCCGTCGAGCTCACCGACGACGAGGAGAGCGCGGCGCGCAGGCACGCGCGGGGCTACGCCTTCACCATCGGGGCCATGGGTACCCCGGGAAAAAATTTCTATAACGAGGCCTTCACGAGGCAGGGCTTCGGTGACGAAGTGCGTGTCGTTCAGGAATGTTGGTTGGAGGGCCGCCCCGAGGCCGCAGCCGACCTGGTGCCGGTCGAACTCGGCCGGCGCACCAACTTGCTCGGAACGCCGGAAACGATTCTCGAACGCCTGCGGCTGCTTCGCGCCTGCGGCGTTGGGACCGTGCAAGCCAAGCTGGTGGGCTCAAGCGACGAACGGCTGGCCACACTGGCCGCGCTCCTCGAGCTTTGTGAGCAGTTGGACGGCAAATGAGATACACCGACGGTCCCAGCGTAGAAGTGGAGACCTTCATCGATGCGACTCCTGGCGCGGTGTGGGCTCTGGTGAGCGACGTCAGCATTCCCGTGCGCTTCTCAACTGAATTGGAGGAGATCACATGGCTGGACGACACGCGGTTCAAAGGTCGGAACCGTCATCCCGCCATCGGAGAGTGGGAGACGACCTGCACGGTCGTCGCCTCCGATCCGGAGTCGCTCTTCGCTTGGGTGGTAGGCGATCCTGAGAATCCCTCCGCTCAATGGCGCTTCTCTCTCGAGGCGGAGGGCAAGGGCACCCGGCTGCGCCAATGGATGCGCATGGGCCCGGCGCCATCTGGCCTCAATATTGCCATCGAGGCCATGCCTGACAAGGAAGAGCGGATCATCGCCCGCCGATTGGAGGAGCACCGCGCCAATATGAAGCTGAACGTTGACGGCATCAAGAGCCTGGCGGAATCCAGCTGAGTCCTCTTGGGGTGACACACGAAGCTCGCGTTCTGCGCGAAGGCCGGCGGAGAAAGCTCGCCCACGAGCCTCAGGGTGTCAGAATCGCTCTCTCTAGCAACAGCGGCAAATGAAGCACCACCTCCCGCGGTCCTGAGCGCACTCCGCGATACCACGAAAACCCAACGGATTGGAGTTTTGCTCGGCACTTGTCGCAATTGTGGTCAGGCCCGCACGAGACATCTATCACCTACTGGATGGCCGATTCACTCGTATGGGCTCCACATGTGAATTACGGACTGGACCGTTGAATAGCCAAGTGAACCGAGAGCGCTGTGTCGGAGCCGTACCTGGTCCGGTCACCGCTGACTGCCTCGAGACGGGACCCGCTTGGTTCGTTTCGTGGGTGGGGCAGCGAATATGGCTTCCGCGGCGCGTTTGGCATTGCCGAGGTGAGCGGAATCTCCGCTCACCCGTGCGAGGAGTAGTGCGCCTTCGATAAGGGCAAGAGCCGCCGATGCGGTTTCGGCGAGCGAGCCTTCTGGCCATCCGTCGGCCCTGAGCCGTGCTGCGATGAGACTTTCCCATTGGTCGAAGCAATGTGCCGCGGCCGCGCACAAGCGCGGGCTGACAATAGGAGATTCGAGTGCGGTCGGGGATACCGGACAGCCAGGGCAGGCGTCTCCGGCAACCGATCCCTGCGCAATGTCGAGGAATCGGGCGACTCCGACCGCTGCGTTCGGCGCCCCGTCCAGCGCTTCGCGAAGGGCGTCAGCAACAGTCCGGCCGGAGGCCCTGAGCGCGGCCTCGGCGAGTTCCTCCATGCCCCCGGGAAAGTGGTGGTAGAGCGACCCGTTGGACACACCGCTCTCTGCGAGCAACTGCGCCCGGCCGGTGGCCGTGTACCCCTGATCACGCAGCAGCCGCGCCATGGTCTGCACCAGCTCGGCCCGGGTGTCACGGTCGCGCGCCACCCCTTGACTCTACTGGAGCGAATGGTCTAGAACTGCTAGAGCGATCACTCTAGTGGTGCTCGCAGCTCGGTGAGTCAAGGAAGCGGAGGTAGACGATGAGCACGCAGCGGACAGCGGTACTGGTGCACGGTGCGTTCGCGGACGCGTCTGGGTATGCGGGCGTGATCCGGCTTTTGCAGGCGCAAGGAATATCTGTGAGGGCCCCGATGAACCCGCTTCGTGGTCTGGCGTCGGACGCTGAGGCCATTCGGCGCTACACCACCACGATCGATGGGCCTATCGTCCTTGTCGGCCACTCTTACGGCGGCGCCGTCATTTCCCAGGCCGCGCCGAGCGTGTCCGATGTCCGCGCTCTGGTGTTCCTATCCGCCTTCGCGCTGGACGAAAGCGAGAGTTGTGCCAGCGTGATGGAGCCGTTCTATCCCTCGATGCTCGCGTCCACGAACGTGCCCAGCCCCTACGACGCGCCCGGAGCCGTAGGCGGCCCGGACCTGTTCATCAAGATCGACCAGTTCCACGAAACCTTCTGCGGTGATCTGAGCGACGACGTCGCCGGCCCGATGGCGGTCAGCCAGCGACCCCTCGCAGCGTCTGCGTTCACCGAGCAACCATCAGCGGTCGGCTGGCGGGACCTTCCATGTTGGTATTTGGTGTCCGAGCACGACAATGCGATCCCGCCTGATTGCGAACGCTTCATGGCTCAGCGTATGAACGCCGTCACTGAATCTGTGGACGGGTCTCACGTCGCCTTCATCGCCCAGCCCGAAGTCGCATCCAACTTGATCCTCAAAGCGTTCGTATCTGTATGAGGCGTACGTGGAGGCTGACGCAGTACACGTGACGCGGAGCGCTGGGCGATGGACCGACGGCCACAAATTGGTTAGCAGCCAAGCTGTGGGGCTTAGAGGCGAACGGCTCCGCCGGTAACCCTAGATAGCCCTCAAGCCCGGCCCAGGGCGACCTGTTGTCGTCGTCCTCGAAGGCGAGGTGAGTCGTCAGCTGAAGTTCGTTCCCCCGTAGGCGTTTTCTCAGAATGCGTTACGGACACTCATTCAGAGCTGAGCCCTTCTGGTGCTCCATTGAGTGCGCCCCTCGGTATGAGGGCTCTTCGGATTTTGGCGGGGTCCAGCACCTCATCGGACGACGATCGGCGAGGTCGACAACCACCGCCGAATAACCTCAGCTGATGGTGCACGCGCCCGATAGGTACGATGAGTTCGCTGAGTGGTACGAGCAGTGGACCAGCGGTTTCGGACCCTGCCTCATCTCCGCGCACCCGGAATTGATGCCTCCGATGGCCACGCTGCGGGTGCTTGACCTCGCCTGCGGCCACGGCCGGCTTTCCCGCGACCTGGCCCGTGCCGGAGCCAACGTCGTCGGCGTGGACGTCTCCGGCGCCCTCCTCGCCAAGGCACGGGCCAAAGAGTCAGCTGGCATCGACTACGTCCAAGCCGATGTCACCCGAGCCCCGAGCTGGTGGGACGGACACCCCTTCGATGGCTGCACCTGCGAATTGGCCTTGATGGACATCGACGATCTCTCGGGAGCTCTGTCCACGGTAACGACCCTGCTGCGCCCGGGAGGATGGTTCGTGGCATCCATCGTGCACCCTTGTTTCCCCGGCGACGACAAGGGTTTGAGCAGCTGGCCGGCCGAAGGCGGCTACGACGCCGAGGGTTGGTGGTCCTCGCCGAATCACAACCCCAACGGCGCTCGTGTTCGGGTCGGGGCGACGCACCGCAAGCTGTCCACATACCTGAACGACCTACACGATGCTGGGTTGGAGTTAGAACGCATCGTCGAACCGGCAGCACCCATCCCCACGTTCCTCTTGTGGAGGTGCCGTCGCCGCTGACGCCTCCATCGCGCCATCCAGCGGCTCGATTTCTGGTTGACCTCGGGCAAGCACCCTCCGCCAGAATTCGACGAGCCGGTATGAGTGAGGTCTTCACGTTTGGGC
>DATNLP010000472.1:0-3480 GCA_035602795.1 Acidimicrobiales bacterium
GGCGGTGACGGCCTCGGCCAAGGAGGTGATGGTGTAGCCGCCGAGGGCGGTACCGGTGGTGCTGCTGCTGCCGCTGCCGCTGTTGCCGGAGGCGGCGGCGGGGCCGCCCTCAAAGGCCACCGCGAGCAGGCTGGACCCGCCGGCGACCAGAAGGAGGGCGGCGACGGCGAGCGCCGGCAGGCGGCGGACACGGGCACGGGCACGGGCGGTCATGCAGCAGCACCTCCGAGGTAGGCATCGGCCAGGTCGTCGGGCAGGTCGTCGGGCTTGCCGGCGGCGACGATGCGGCCCTGCACGACGACGGCCACGTCGGTGGCCACCCCCATCGCCGTGGCGGCGAACTGCTCGGCCAAGATGACGGCCACACCCTCGGCCGCGATCTGGGCGACGAGCTCGTACAGCTCGGAGACGATCATGGGGGCGAGACCCATGGAGATCTCGTCGAGGAGCAGCACGGCGGGCTCCACGCTCAGCGTGCGCGCCATGGCCAGCATCTGCTGCTCGCCACCCGACAGCGTGCCGGCCACCTGGTGGCGGCGCTCGGACAGCCGGGGGAAGCGGGTGAAGGCCAGCTCCTCGACGTGGGAGCGGGACGGTCCGCCGAAGGTCATCAGGCGGAGGTTCTCCTTCACGGTCAGGTTGGGGAAGATGCCGCGGCCGTCGGGCAGCGTGCACAGGCCGGCACGGGCGAGCTTGTCGGGCTTCATGCCGTTCACGTGGCGGCCCATCACGTGGAAGCAGCCCGTCTTCGGCTCCATCTGGCCGCTGGCCACCTTGAGCGTCGTCGACTTGCCGGCGCCGTTCGGGCCGAGCAGGGCCAGGACCTCACCGGTGGACACGGCCAGGCTGATCCCGTGCAGGACCTCGATCTGGCCGTAGGCGGCGTGGACGTTGCGCAATTCGATGACGGGTGGGACCGGCTTCGGCTGTGGCTGTGGCTGCGGCTCAGACATCTGGTGCTCCCGTGCCGATTCCGGCCAGAACGGCGGAGTCGGCTCCCTGATCGGGCTCCGCCTCCACCGGGGCCTCCTCCGGATCGTCGGCCGCGCCCAGGTAGGCGGCCCGCACCCGCTCGTCGGCCCGGACCTCGTCGGGGGTGCCCACCATGAGGACGGCGCCGAAGTCGAGCACGTTGATGCGCGAGCAGACCCCCATGACCAGCCCCATGTCGTGCTCGACCAGGAGGATGGCCATGCCGGCTTCGGCCAGCTGGCAGAGCAGGTCGCCCAGCTCGTCGCTCTCGCCGTCGTCAAGCCCGGACGAAGGCTCGTCGAGAAGGAGCAGGCGGGGCCGGGTGGCCAGGCAGCGGGCCAGCTCGAGCAGGCGGGCCTGGCCCGTGGGCAGCGTGTCGGCGGGCCGGTCGGCCAGCGGTGTCAGCCCGACCAGGGCCAGGACGCCGTCGGCGTTGGCCCGGGTGTCGGACTTGTCCCGGGACCAGCGGCGCCGGATCTCGGCCGCGGCCAGGACGTTCTCCCGCACGGAGAGCGAGCCGAACACCTCGAGCCGCTGGAAGGTGCGGGCGATGCCGAGGCGGGCCCGCTTGTGGGGGCTCATCCCCGTCATGTCGACGCCGTCGAAGGTGACGCAGCCCGAGTTGATCGATTGCAGGCCGGTGATGGCGTTGAAGCAGGTGGTCTTGCCGGCGCCGTTGGGGCCGATGAGGCCCGTGACGATGCCCGCGTCCACGCTCAGGTCGACGCCCCGCAACGCGTGGACGCCTCCGAACCGAACCTCAGCTTCCGCTACATCGAGCAGCGGCATCGTCTCCCCCCAAACCGGTCGGGCCGATGTCCAGGCCGGTGTCACCCGGCGCTTTTATCTCTCTTTTCCCTGGTCAGACCAGGTTCAACTCCGTTCAGAAGTAGAACAGCTTCTAGGGAGCGGTCTTACGGTCCGGATTTCGGCGTCTGCGCCGGGAGCGTTAGCCTCGGCACATGGAACACTCCATGGCCGAGCGGCTGGCCGAGCTGGCCGAGCGCAAGAACGAGGCCCTCCACGCCGGGAGCCCCTCGGCGGTCGAGCGCCAGCACGCCAAGGGCAAGCTCACGGCCCGGGAGCGCATCGACTACCTGCTGGACGAGGGGTCCTTCCAGGAGCTCGACATGCTGGCCCGCCATCGGGCGCACGGGATGGGCCTGGAGGACAACCGCCCGTACACCGACGGGGTGGTGACCGGGTTCGGGACCATCGACGGGCGCCGGGTCTGCATCTTCAGCCAGGACTTCACCGTCTTCGGGGGGGCGCTGGGCGAGGTCTTCGCCGAGAAGATCCACAAGGTCATGGACCTGGCCGCCTCGACCGGGGTGCCCATGATCGGCCTGAACGACGGGGCGGGCGCCCGGATCCAGGAGGGCGTGGTCTCCCTGCACTCCTACGGCGGCATCTTCCACCGCAACGTGTCCGCCTCGGGGGTCATCCCGCAGATCAGCGTCATTTTGGGGCCCTGCGCCGGGGGCGCCGTCTACTCGCCGGCCATGACCGACTTCATCTTCATGGTCCAGGGCACGTCGCACATGTTCATCACCGGGCCCGACGTGGTGAAGACGGTGACGGGCGAGGACGTGACGCTGGAGGAGCTCGGTGGCGCCATGTCGCACGCGACGAAGTCCGGCGTCGCCACCTTCGTGTCGCCCGACGAGAAGGCGTGCCTGGACGACGTGCGGCACCTGCTGTCGTTCCTGCCGTCGAACAACCTCGAGGAGCCTCCGGCCGAGGTGTCCGGCGACCCGCCCGACCGCCAGGTGACCGAGCTGATCGACTTCCTGCCCACGTCGCCCAACCAGCCCTACGACATGAAGCGCATCATCGCGGCGGTGGTGGACGACGGCGAGTACTTCGAGGTGCACAGCCACTGGGCCATGTCGATCACGTGCGGCTTCGCCCGCATGGACGGGCGCGTGGTCGGCATCGTGGGCAACCAGCCGGCCGTGCTGGCGGGCGTGCTCGACATCGACTCCTCCGAGAAGGCGTCACGCTTCGTGCGGACCTGCGACGCCTTCAACATCCCCCTGCTCACGTTCGTGGACGTGCCGGGGTTCCTGCCCGGCACCGACCAGGAGTACGGCGGCATCATCCGCCACGGCGCCAAGCTGCTCTACGCCTACTGCGAGTCGACGGTGCCCCGCATCCAGATCATCACCCGCAAGGCCTACGGCGGCGCCTATGTCGTCATGAACTCCAAGTCGATCGGCGCCGACCTGGCCTTCGCCTGGCCCTCGGCCGAGCTGGCCGTCATGGGCCCCAACGGCGCGGTCGACATCGTCTACCGGCGTGAGCTGGCCGAGGCGGTCGACCCGACCAGCCGGCGGGCCGAGCTGATCGACGAGTACACCGAGCGCTACGCCAACCCGTACATCGCGGCCGAGCGCGGATTCGTGGACGACGTCATCTCCCCGGCCGACACCCGGGCCGTCATCAACCGCAGCCTCGACATCCTCTCCTCCAAGCGCGAGGAGCTGCCCCGGCGCAAGCACGGGAACG
>DATNLP010000473.1:0-4251 GCA_035602795.1 Acidimicrobiales bacterium
CCCGTCGCGGCCGACACAGCATCCTGGTGGAATAGGACAGTGACAAACGCGCCGTCGCCCGAGTCGTTGTTCCACCCGGCGGTGGCGAGCTGGTTCGCCCGCCGCTTCCCGGCCGGCCCGACACCGCCCCAGACGGCCGCCTGGCCGCACATCGCTGAAGGCCGCGACGTTCTGGTCGCCTCGCCCACCGGCTCGGGCAAGACGCTGACCGGGTTCCTCGTCGCCATCGACGCCGCCTACCGGGCCGCGGCGGCCGGCAGCCGCACGGCGGGCACGCCCGAGGTCCTCTACATCTCGCCACTGCGCGCCCTCGCCGTCGACGTGCACGAGAACCTGCACGTGCCGCTGTCGGAGATCAAGGAGGAGGCCGCCCGGCTCGGCTACCCCGACCCCGCCCTACGCGTGGCCGTGCGCACCGGCGACACCCCGCCCGCCGAGCGCGTCGCCATGAGGAAACAGTCGCCCGACCTCCTCGTCACCACGCCCGAGTCGCTCTATCTCCTGCTCACCGCGCCGTCGTCGCGCGCCCTCTTGCGCGGCGTGCGCACGGTCATCGTCGACGAGGTGCACACGCTCGCCCGCGACAAGCGGGGCAGCCACCTCTCGCTGAGCCTGGAGCGCCTCGACGCGCTGGTGACCGAGGGCGGCGGCCGTCTTCAGCGCATCGGCCTGTCGGCCACCCAGCGCCCGCTCGCCCTGGTGGCCCGCCTGCTCACCGGCGTGCATCCGGAGCGCCCGCCGGCGGTGGTCGTCGACTGTGGCCACGCCCGCGACCTCGATGTCGCCATCGAGCTCCCCTCGACCGAGCTCGAGGCCGTCATGAGCGGCGGCCAGATGTCGGACATCCTCGACAGCATCGCCGAGCACACCCGGCACCACCGCACCACGCTCATCTTCGTCAACACGCGCAAGATGGCCGAGCGGGTGGCCCACCTGCTGACCGAGCGCCTGGCCGACGACGAGCCCGGTCGTGGCGGCGGCGACGTCGACGCCTCGCTCCTGGTGGCGGCCCACCACGGCAGCCTGTCGGCCGCCCGGCGCCGCATCGTCGAGACGCGCCTGCGCGCCGGCGACCTGCGCGCCCTCGTCGCCACGGCGTCGCTCGAGCTCGGCATCGACGTCGGGCCGGTGGAGCTGGTCTGCCAAATCGGGTCGCCCCGCGCCATCGGCACCTTCCTCCAACGCGTCGGCCGGGCCAACCACCATCGGGACGGCACGCCGGCCGGCCGCCTCTACCCCACGACGCGCGACGAGCTGGTCGAGTGCACCGCACTGCTGGCGGCCGTGCGCCAGGGTCGGCTCGACCTGCTCGAGCCACCGGTGGCACCGCTCGACGTGCTCACCCAACAGATCGTGGCCGAGGTGGCCTCGGTCGACGAGCGCGACGTCGAGGCCATGTGGGAGCTGGTGCGCCGCGCCGCTCCCTACGCCGACCTGTCCCGGAAGGACTTCGACGACGTGGTGGCGCTGGCCAGCTGGGGCATCGAGACCGGCCGCGGGCGCCGGGGCGCCCACCTGCACCACGACGCCGTCAACGGGCGCCTGCGCGCCCGCCGCGGCGCCCGCCTGGCCGCGCTGACCGGGGGCGGCGCCATCCCCGAGACGGGCGACTACCGGGTGGTGCTCGACCCCGACGGCGTCACCGTGGGCTCGGTGCACGAGGACTTCGCGGTCGAGGCCACCGCCGGGGACATCTTCCTGCTCGGCACCCACTCTTGGCGCGTGGCCAAGGTGGAGGTTGGCACGGTGCGCGTGCACGATGCCGGCGACCTGCCCCCGACCATCCCGTTCTGGCTCGGCGAGGCGCCCGCCCGCACGGCTGAGCTGTCCGAGGCGGTCAGCGACCTGCGTGCCGCGCTCGAGCCCGTCCTCGCCGCCGGTGACGGGGAGGGCGCCCGCCGCCTGGTGTGCGAGTACGCCGGCGTGTCGGCCGAGGTGGCCCAGCAGGTGGTGGCCTACTGCGCCGCCGGTCTGGCCGCGCTCGGCCACCTGCCGACCCGGGAGCGCATCGTCGTCGAGCGCTGTTTCGACGACAGCGAGGGTTCGCAGCTCATCATCCACGCGCCGTTCGGCGGCCGCATCAACCGCGCCATCGGCCTGGCGCTGCGCAAGCGCTTCTGCGTGTCCTTCGACTTCGAGCTGCAGGCGGCCGCGGACGACGACACGGTCATCCTCTCCCTCGGGCCCCAGCACAGCTTCCCGTTGACGAAGGTGCAGTCGATGCTGTCCAGCGCGGTGGCGGCCCAGGTGCTCACGCAGGCCGTACTGCTCCACCCGATGCTCGGCGCCCGCTGGCGCTGGAACCTCACCCGCGCCCTGGTGCTGCCCCGCACGAACGGGGGCAAGCGCCGCCCCATCCACCTCCAGCGCATGGAGGCCGACGACCTCCTGGCTGCGGTCTGGCCCGGGCTGGCCGCCTGTCAGGAGAACGCGCCCGTCGGACCAGTGGCGGTGCCGGACCACGTGCTGGCGCGCCAGACGGTGGACGATTGCCTGCACGAGGGACTCTCGGTGGAGGGACTGGTCGACGTGTGGTCCCGGGTCGAGTCCGGGCAGATCGAGGTGCACGCGGTCGAGTCGTCCGAACCGTCACCCCTTTCGCACGGACTCCTGAGCGGCCGGCCCTACACCTATCTCGACGACGCGCCGCTCGAGGAGCGGCGCACCCGCGCCCTGTCGGTGCGGCGCGGCCTCGGCCAGCTGGGGCCCGACGGCCTGCCCGTGCCCGCCGCCGAGCTCAGCGCACTCGACCCCGAGGCGGTGGCCACCGTGCTCGAGCAGGTGTGCCCGCAGCCCCGCGACGCCGACGAGCTGCACGACCTCCTCCTGTCCCTGGTGGCGGCGCGGCCGTTCGGACCCTGGACGCCGTGGTACGAGGCGCTGGCGGCCGACGGGCGGGCCGGCCTGGTCGACGGCTGCTGGGCCGCCACCGAGCGTCGCCATGCGGCCGGTGCGCTCGGCACGGACGACGACGCGGCCGCCGCCTGCATCGCCGGCCACCTCCAGCTGGCCGGTCCGGTGTCGATCGAGCAGCTGGTCGCCGATGCTCCGCTTCCCGCCGGCGCGCCCTTGGGCGCGCCGCTCACCACCGCCCGCGCCCGCACCTCGCTGGCCCGGCTCGAGGCCAAGGGCTCGGCCATCGAGCTGCCCGATGGCCGTTGGTGCGCCCGCCACCTGCTGGTGCGCCTGCACGGGGCGAGCCGGAACCGCCGGCGCGGCCGGGTCGAGGCGGTGGCCATCGCTGACTACGTGCGCTTCCTCACCCACTGGCAGCACGCCACCCCCGACAGCCGGCTCGAGGGCCGGGCCGGGGTGCTCGAGGTACTCGAGCAGCTTCAGGGCATTGAGGCGCCGGCGGCCGAGTGGGAGGCGCAGATCCTCCCGGCCCGGGTGACCGGCTACGACCCCCGCTGGCTCGACGAGCTCTGCCTGTCGGGCGAGGTGGTGTGGGGCCGCCTCACGCCGCGGGCCGAGCGGCCCGGCCGCAGCGGCACGCCTTCGCCGGCCACGCCGCTCGCGTTCGTGCTCCGTGACGACCTCGAGACGATGCTGCGCGCCGTCCGCGCCGGCACGGTCGCATCCGAGCCCGAGGTCGGCGCCGCCGCCGACGTGCTCGAAGCCCTGCGCAGCCGCGGCGCCTGCTTCCGTCCCGAGCTGGCGCCGGTGACCGGGCGCCTGCCGGCCGAGGTCGACGAGGGATTGTGGGACCTGGTGGCGCGGGGCCTGGTGACGGCGGACGCCTTTTCGGCCGTGCGCTCGCTGCTCTCCGCGCGGGACCGCTGGCGCACCCGCACGGTGCGTCGGCCCTCGAACCGCCTGGCCCGCCGCCGCGCGCCCGCCGGTTCGGGCGTCGGGGAGGGCCGGTGGTCGCTCCTGCCCGGGCCCGAGGTGCTGGGCGCGCCGGCGGTCGACGACGGCGTCCTGTCGCCGGGGAACGAGGAGCTGGCCGAGTCCGTGGCGCAGCAGTTGCTCCTGCGCTGGGGCGTCGTGGCCTGGGAGGTCTGGGGCCGCGAGTCGTTCAAGGTGCCCTGGCGCGAGGTCGTGTGGGCGTTGCGCCGCCTCGAGGCGCGTGGCCTGGCGCTCGGCGGCCGCTTCGTTGCCGGCCTGGGCGGCGAGCAGTACGCGTTGCCCGAGGCGTTCGAGGAGCTGCAGGTGGTCCACCGCCGCGGCGCGCAGGGCGAGGAGGTGGTGGTGGCCGGCGCCGACCCCCTCAACATGACCGGCGCCATCGTCGGCGGTGCCCGCGTGCCG
>DATNLP010000492.1:0-2645 GCA_035602795.1 Acidimicrobiales bacterium
CGGGATCTGCGGGCCAAACGACTTCGCTATCGCTACCTGGCCGTCCCCGCCATGCTGGTCCGCAGCGGTCGCCGCTTCACGCTGCGCCTCCAGGCCGGCTACCCCTACGTGGAGCAGTTCGTGAAGGCGCTCGAGCGCCTCACGCTCCTCCCGTCCCCGCGTGCCTGACCCCGAACCCGAGCGCGCTTTGGCGACGCCCTGACCTCGCTTTTCCTCTTGCAGGCTCACGAGTTGCAGAGACCCGCTAACCGGACTTTCGAGGAGTCAGGGCTGCCGGTCATCCCGCCTCAACGCCTTGACAGCCTCCCGCAGGGGAAGAGAAGGGCGTCAGCGCCGAATTACCGGTGGATTCGAGTACCTAAGCAGCACCGCGTGGTCGACATGGAGGGCAAGCTCGTCACCCCCCTCGCCCGCCGGGAGTCCTCTCAGTCTGAACTTCTCGACAAGGATAATCACCATGACGTAGCGCGTCGTTCATTGGAATGGAAGAACACCTAAATGACTACGAACACACAAATCACCATGGACACCCCTGGCCGGCCCATACCGACGTATCAGGTCTGGCCGGATTAAAGAGCCAAAGGAGCGATCTTCGTTGTCCAAGAAGCCTTCGATATCACGTCGCACATTGAGGAATATCACTTGGAGGTTGAGAGACGCGGGCTGGCACGCCGTTGGCACCCGCGTTCTTCCAGCAACAACGGTAACCGCTCCTCGCTTACGACGACCTCGCGCCGGTCGTGCCCTCGTGGGCCGGCTCAGCGGAAGGGCATCACAGACGACCTCATCGCCCGCTCCCTGACCTCGAAGGGCCGGATTCAGAACCGGACAGCGCGGGAGTCGTGGGCTTTTGCATAGGCGGAATGTCACCTTCTACGGAGCGACCCTTCGGGCACTCGGCGCCGCCGTGACCTTCTGCGGTGGTGGCGTCACGGAGGGACGGTTCGGGCTGCCGTCCCTCGTTGACCTAGCCAATGACGTGGTTCGGTTCTATGGTGACATCGACCAGGGTATTCCCGGGCGGCGACGTGGAGGCCCTGCAGCGAAGCGAATCGATCCCCGTCACCAAGAACCGCACCACTGGAGAGCACAAAGGCCGTCGGTCATGTCATCTACCCGCGGATCCGAGGGCGAACAGAACTCAGTCAGCTGACAACGATCAACAGAACTCCACAGGAGATCGCCGTCCGCACTCACCGGCTCCAGGCAGAATCGGTGGGGATCGGGTGGCGGTAGAGGTGCGCAGCATTCTCGTGCGAGATCTTCCTGATCTCGTCGGTTGGCAGGTGCCCTATCATCTCCTGGGCTCGCTGCTGGGTATCGGGCCAACTCGTGTCCATATGTGGGTAGTCGACCTCGAGCATGATCCGATCGACCCCGATGTGCTCACGTTGCTCCAAGCTACGCGGCTCCTCGATCGAGCAGAACCAGAAGTTCCGCAGTAGGACCTCAGCCGGCGCGATCTTCTCTCCCCAGCCAGCGTACCCCTCGCGCATCCGATGCGATCGCTCCATACGCTCGCGCAACATCGGCACCCACCCGATCCCGCCTTCGGACAGCGCGATCTTGATCCGCGGGAACCTGATGGCGATCTTCGAGTAGACCCAGTCGGCCGCGGCGCAAAAGGTCTGGGCCGGCCACAGCAGCCCCGCGACCATGAACGGAGCGTCCGACGACGTGCTGGGACGCGTCGAGGAGGACCCGAGATGCACGTTGACGACGGTCTCAGTCTCCTCGCACGCCTGGAAGAAAGGGTCCCATTGCCGGGTGTGGATGGAGGGCAACCCGAGCTTCTCGGGGTTCTCTGAGAAATGCACCGCCTTGAAGCCGCGTGCGGCGTTGCGACGCACCTCCTCAGCCGCGAGCACCGGATCACGCATGTACGCCACCGAGGCCGGAATGATCCGCTCAGGATAGAACCCTGCCCATTCCTCGGCGACCCAGTCGTTGTATGCACGCACACTGGCGAGCGCGAGGTCGGGATCGCTCAGCCCCCAGATCTTCTGACCGCAGAACCCCCACACGATGGAGGGGAAACACACCGATGCATAGACCCCGTCGAGGTCCATATCCTTGATGCGGGCGTGGATGTCGTACGTACCCGGGCGCATGTCTGGAAACCAGAGACTACGGAGAAGGTCATCCATGTCGGTGAGGCGCCGTCCGATGGCCGAATCGCCACCGCTCCAGCGAAACAGCTTGCCGTCGATCAGCCAAGCTGGGCCGCGGTCCCCATCAGACACCACCCTCGGTGCCGCGTCGACGTACCTCGCGGGCACCCGCGCGGTGAACGTGTCCGCCGCCTCGCAGACATGATCATCCACCGAGAAGATGAGGTAATGACGCAGACGTGGAGCCGGGTCCGGCAAGAAGACAACCTCCCGCTGCTTGACGCGCTCGCTCAACTGCATTAATTCATCGAAGGTCTTTGCCACCGCGCCCTCCCCTGTTAAGTGAGCCAAGCATAGCGGGTGATTGCTCACCCGGCACCGGCCAAATACCTGACTGCCAGCGACCCCGGGGGTCGAATACTGCAGCTGGGGAACGCCGTTCCAAGCTGTCCGTACAGCTGTTCTGAGCAGACGCTCGAGCCGTGGCTCCTCACACCCCCGAACGAAGAATGTATGACGTTGGCATTCCCGCCA
>DATNLP010000500.1:0-17346 GCA_035602795.1 Acidimicrobiales bacterium
GTGCGGGCCCACCCGCCCGCCGAGCCGAGGCGCAGCCGCCGGCGTGAGGAGCCGCCGCCAGCCGAGTACCCCGAAGACGACGGGGAGTGGTTTGCCGGCGGCGCGGAGGGGGCAGGAATCGTCACAACGGACGCGCTACGACCTGGACCGGGACTCGAAGCGCTCAAGTTGGCGGTGCACCGTCCCGAAGATGTTGATGATCGTGTCCATGCGGTCCTGTTCACCGACCCGGTGCAGCGCCAAGCCTTCGTCGCGCTCTTGGAGAGCGACAGTGTGCACGACGCCGTTGATGCGGCGTCGCCCGAGGTGGCGCTGCTGCTCCGTCGCGTCCTGGTGGAGGAGCCCGTGACCGGTGACCCAGCGCTGGGTGATCCGGTGGACTCGGTGGTTGCCGTCCTGGTGCGCGAGGCGGCGCGGCGCGCGCTGGGCGATATCGAGATCTTGTCACGTGCGGACGACGAGACCTGGCAGGCGGGGGCGGCCGAGACGGTGCAGGTGCGCCTCTGGCTGCATGAACTGGACGATTCCGTGTCGGGACGCGACGCAGCCGCGCGGTTGGTAGCGTGGTTGGTCGGGAGGGAGTGAGGTGACGACGTTGGCAGGGCGAGGGTGGTGACCGAAGATTCGGCGATAGCGATCGACGACGAGGGTTTCGACGCGTCGACAGCACGACCATCCGATGCACTGGCGTCGATCGCGCATGTCGCGTTGCCGCCCGGTGTGTCGCAGGTTCAATTCGATTCGGTACTGGCCGCCGGGCGCGTGAAGGGACACCTCACCCAGGACGAGCTGATCGAGGCGCTGCACACGGTGGAGCTCACCCCAGAGGTGCTGGCGACGCTCATTCTCCGCATCGCATCGGAAGGCGTGGTGCTGGTCGAGGACGAAGTGGAGACAGTCACCGTCGAGGTCGCGCCCAAGAAGCCGAAGGCGGCCAAGTCGAACGGCGCGGCCGAGGGGCGCCGCCAGACCAACGGGAAGCGCGTCACCACCTCGGCCGAGTCCGCCGGGAGCGCAGAGGACCCGGTCCACACGTACCTGAAGGAGATCGGCCGGGTCCCGCTGCTGAACGCCGAGCTCGAAGTGGAGATCGCGCAGGCCATCGAGGAAGGGAACGAGGCGGCGGCCAAGCTGGCGGCGCACGAACTGGCCCAGCGCGGAGAGGGCCCGCAGTCGGATGTGCTGAACGAGGCGGCGGTGCGCAAGTGCCGGCGGGTGATGCTCAAGGGGTTGAAGGCGAAGGACGACCTCATTGAGGCGAACCTGCGCCTGGTGGTGTCGATCGCCAAGCGGTACCGCAACCGCGGGCTGGCGTTCCTCGATCTCATTCAAGAGGGCAACCTGGGGTTGATGCGGGCGGTCGACAAGTTCGACCACACGAAGGGCTTCAAGTTCTCGACCTACGCCACGTGGTGGATCCGCCAGGCGATCACGCGGGCGATCGCTGACCAGGCGCGGACGATCCGCATTCCGGTGCACATGGTTGAGACGATCAACAAGGTGGTGTGGGCGCAGCGCCAGCTGCTGCAGGAGCTGGGCCGGGAGCCGACCATCGAAGAAGTGGCCCACCGGGTCGAACTGCCGATGGAGCGGGTGCGCGAAATATTGCGCATCAACCAGGACACGGTCTCGCTCGAACAACCGGTGGGCGACGAAGACGACTTCAATCTGTCCGACCTCATTGAGGACAGGGGCGCGGTGGTGCCCGACGACGCGGCGACGCGCTCGCTGCTCGATGCGGCGGTGCGAGAGGCGCTGGGTCACCTGTCCGAGCGCGAGCAGGACGTGGTGCGGCTGCGCTTCGGACTCGACGACGGCAAGATCCGCACCCTCGAGGAAGTGGGCAAGGAGTTCGGGGTGACGCGGGAACGGGTGCGCCAGATTGAGTCGAAGACGCTGGCCAAGTTGCGCCGGCCCGACGCCGCCCACCTGTTGCGGGATTACCTCGAAGAGTCCTGATCGCGGCCGGACCCCACAGGGGGTCCCGACCGCCCTCTCAGGAGCTGGCTAGGAGCGCGTTCTGCATGTCCGAGGTTGCCTGCGGTTCCTCGCTCGGACAGATGTACTCGGCGGCGAGCTCCATCACGACGTACGACTCGAAGGCGGTCAGGCCATGTCCGGCGAGCGAGGCGACGAACTGCGATGGATCGTCCTGCTGGGCGAGGCCGGCGCACGCCAACTTGCCGTCGCTGATCGCGTCCTTCGCGCTGACACCGGCGAAGGCACCCGGGACGGGGACGGTCGAGATCAGATGCGAGTACGCCCGGCGCGGCTGTTTCGGCAGGCTGGGGTCCTCGAAGAAGAGCTCGGCCTCGGCCATGGCGGCGGCCGGCGCCCGGGCTCCCACCTCCGGCAGCCCGCCAGGGGGGAAGACCATGAGGTCGACGTAGAGGCGCCGCACGGCGTAGTTGCCCGCCTCTCCGGGCACGAGCCCGTGATGCACCATCCAGATGAGGCTCCCGGTCTGGAAGAACTCGGACCCGCCGTACCCCTGCCCGTTGGCGCTGTTCGTGCTCGTGTGCCACGCCCGGTCGAGGGGCTTGGTGCAGGGGCCGGTGACCGAGCTACATGCCGCGATGCCGATGCTGTAGTTCGGCGTTCCCCAGAGGTTGGCCGAATAGAAGAGCCAGTAGGTCGACCCTTCCTTGATCATGGAGGGTGCCTCGACCAGGCCGCCCTCCCAGGCCTGGGTGGCCCCGATGAGGAGGTGAGGTGGTCCGACGGTGGACAGCCCGTCGGGAGACAGCTGCTGGGAATAGATGTACGTCGGCTTGTTGCAGCAGTCACCGTCGCTCTTCCACAGCAGCCAGGGGGTGCCGTCTGACCGAATGTAGATGCTGGGATCGATGGCGCCCCCCTCCGTGTACGGGCACACGAACGGGAAGGACGAGTCGTCGATGAACGGGCCGGACGGGCTCATGCTGGTGGCGCGGGAGATGCACATCGCCGTGTTCGGCCCGTGCGTCGTCTCGACACATCCCGGGTTGGTCACCTTGTAGACGCAGTTGAGCGGGTGGGTGGCCGGCGTGGCGTAGTACAGGACGAAGGTCCCGTTCGGGCGTGCCCACACGGACGGCGCCCACTGGTAACCGGAAACGGTCCACTTGGGCAGTGTCGGCAGGGCGTCGCCGAGATAGTGCCCCTGGAAGCCGGTGGAGCGGGTGATGGCGATGACCGGTATGTGTGCCGGCTTCGCATTCGGTCCACCGGTCGTGTTGGTGGCATAGGCGTACACGGTGTCGTCGTCGTAGAGGGCGAAGGGGTCGGCGAAGTCACCGTTGTAGACGGGCTCGCCGTTGAGCAGCCCGCTGAGGATGGTGAGGTTGATCCCATGGGCCTTGGCCGGGTTGACGCCGACTGGACCTGACGTGGCGTTGTGACCGGGCGTGACCAACGGCTGCCCGGCCCGTACTTTCGGGATGATCGAGAGTGGCTTCGACGTCGCGGTGGTCTTCTTGGACGTCGACGAGGCACCGGCGCCGGCGGGAGCCGCCACGACGACCGCGAGCACGCCGAGGCTGATGCTCAGGAGGGCCAGCGTGCGGACAGCCGACCGTGTGTTCCGATGCTTCGTCGGCGCGAGCGTCGGGACACCGTGGGCCTGGGCGCACCGCGGCATCAGACGGTCCCGATGCCGCGCGCCATCCGGGCATGGTAACCGGAGAACAAATCCGGCCTGTGTCACCTGATGCGATCACGCTCGGGGTCAGGGGGCGACGGCGACGGTAGCGGTGAGATCCCGATGGCCACTTCCGGGACCCTCGTGCGAGTTGATGGTCGTCACGGTGACAGCGCCCCCGGTGAGCACGTGGTCGATCCGAATGAAGGGCGGCAGCAGGGGCAGGCGCTGGGTCCACGTGAAGTCGAAGGGTTGCCCCCGCGCCGCGGCGGCGTCCGTGAGACCGGTCGAGAGGATGGCCCGGAAGCCCCGGTTCCCCCAGGTGGCATTGAAGTCGCCGACCATCAGGAGCGGCCGGGGGTGAACCTTCTCCAGCGCGGCGTCGACGCCATTGAGCTCGAGATTCCAGTTGTTCCACCCAGGAGGGACCGGCGGGGTGGTGTGCACGACCCAGAGGGGCAAATGCCGGCCGTGAAACAGCAGGTCGAATCGGATCATGTAGGCGAGCCCGTTCACATAGGACACCGTCCCATGGCCCAGCGGATACCGACTGGCGATGATGAAGCCTCGCGACCCGGAGTCGACGGCAATCGTGAACCGGTACGGCAGGTCCTTGAACACCCCGGACTGCAGGAACTGTTCGTAGTCCGACCCATGCGTCTCCTCGAGGGTGACGAGGTCGGGTCGGTCGCTGCGCAGCTGCTCGATGTAGCCGGCCATGTCGTAGTTGTCCGATTGCACGTTGGCGTCGAAGAGATGGATCGTGGGCTCGGAGTACGCGGCGGCCGGGACAGGGGAGGAGGCCAGGACCTCGGGCGCGACGTAGATGACCTGGGCGGCACACAGCAGTGCCGCCGCTCCCGCCATCCACCACTTCTTCCAAATGAGCGCTCCCACTAGCACGAGCCAGGCCGGGAGGAACAGGACCTCGACGGCGGCGTCCAGTTCGGCGAACAGGATCCACTTGTCCCAGGCCACAGCCCGAGCCACGACGACCAGGCCGAGGCCGGCGACGATGACCCACCCGACAACCTTGAGCGTCGTGCCGGAGAACAACCGCCACTCGACCTCTTCGGGCCTCGCGCCGGGAGATCCGCCGAGCGACTCATCGGTTTGCGACACCCGAGGACAGTAGTGGGAGCGATCAGCGCCGCGATTGCAGGAGAGCCCGTATCGGGTCTCATAGAGAACCTTCTACATTGGCTCTCAGTTCACGGCCTGGCGTCACTCACCGCCCCGATTGCCTCCTGACGAGTGCCGGAAACCGCGAGGGGTCGATCGGCCCTGCCGGGGCGCCACCGGCGACATCGAGAATCGAGCACGCCCCGAGCTCGACGGAGTCCGAGCTGCGGCGGCCTAACCGCGCCTATCGGCTTCGAGACTGTTTAGAAGAGCCCTGATCGCGCCGAGAATTCCGGTGATTCCCTGGCCAAGAGCGGGCTTGCCGCGCTGCTAACGTTCGGGGGTTGTTTCTCAACCCTTCCGGGGTAGCTCAATGGCAGAGCAAGCGGCTGTTAACCGCTAGGTTGAGAGTTCGAGTCTCTCCCCCGGAGCTTCGCCCTGGTAGAGGCCGGTTTTCCTCTCATCTACGTAACCTTCGAAATCAGTTGGGCGCGGATTGGGCGCGAACGGTTCGTCTTTCTTTCCCGGCAAAGGCACGTACGGAACGACCACCTCTGCCAACATCTGATCTCTCTCGGTGCTGGCGTGCTCATACCTCAGCGGCATTGCGTTAGACCTCCATCGACCCCGACTCTTCAGTTCAGCGAGGCTCGCTTCATTTAGGGCCAAGATCGTTGCGGCGTAATAGGAAGGTGGGACGCTCCTTGCGCGGCGCAGTGCGGCCGCCTAGCCGACGCCCCATAGTCATGCTTGGTAATCGGTTTGGCGTCCCATCCAGGTGGCTGCCGCTGGCCTGATGCGGTGCCTACTGAATGTTGTACACCTGCACCTCGGCGACTTTCATTGAGGCCGAGGGCGTCGCATTTGTCGCCACCGTGTGGTGGGCAACCTGCGGAGTGGCCACCTGAAGCTCGATGAGCAGGTAGTAAGCCTGGGCCGAGATGGTGCTGCCGTTCGACGCCAGGACCTGGTACGCCTGCTGGCCGTTGAAGTAGACCGTGACCGACTGGCCCGGGATGTACTGGAATCCGTAGGTGTTGTAGCCGGCGGTGATGTCGGTGCCGCTGGGTGTGGGCCAGACCTCATCCTGCTGGCCGTTGCCAGTGAAGAAGTCGGAGTGGCCTTGCTCGTTCGGGCTGGGTCCCTGCCAACCGCCTTCGAAGCCGTCGAACTCCTGGAAGGAGCTCGATGGCAGGAACCACAGCGCCGGCCACATGCCGCCGGAGGTGTCGGGCATCTTGGCACTGATCTGGACGTACCACCCAGTAGAAGGCAGCGTGAACGTGGAGGTTACGACGCCCGAGACCCAGTTGAACCCCCTGCTGTAGCCGATGTCGGACTGAGTAGTCTGGCGCGCCGCAAGGGTCAGGCCGTTGTCGACGGTCACCTGCGAAGGCGCCCAATATGCCGCCTGGTCCGGTCCACCCGACGAGTAGGGCGCACCGAGGTGTTCGCTGTCCCACCGACTGCCGGGAGCGAGTTCGGGTGTCCAGTTCGAAGTGTTGAGCGTCGTGCCCGAGAAGGTGTCGTCGAAGATGATCTGCTGGCGGGTGTAGCCGGCTGGCGCCGCCATCTCGCCCCGGGGGGCCGCCGCCAGAGGCGGGGAGGTGGTGGTCCGGCCCTGCGAGGTCGTGGTTCCGCCCTGAGAGGTGGTGGTTCGCCCCTGAGACGTCGAGGTGCCGTCCCGGGAAGTGGCGGGTGAATCCCCGCACGACGTCAATGCTGTGGCCACGCCAGCAAGGATGAAGACAAATGCCATCACCCGGGCGCCTCGGTACCCCCGTCTCCGCGCGCAGGGAGTCAATATCCCTCGCGTCCGTGAGCACGCCGGTCTCGCACGCCGCCGAGAGCAGCTGCAGCCACCGCTGCGATGCAGATCGAAATAATGACCGCTTCTGTCCCTCCGAAGAACAACCAAGGGATCAGCGGCAGGAAGGCACTGATGGCGAAGGAGAGAAAGGATGCGACGCTGGCTTGTACGGCCGATCCTCTGGTCTGCGGATCCACTCCGAGCTCCAGCCGGCGTGAGTGTCGAAGGCGACCTGGTCATAGCGAGAGAGGATGCTAGCCACGGTTTCGGCGTCCTCGGGCGAGACGCCTTGTGATCTGTATATGGCGGCAAGCTCTCGACGCTCGGCATTGGGGTGCTCAGCGATCTCCTGGCGCTCGACATCCAGCTCGCGCTGAACAAGCTCATCTTGGGCCCGGACTGAGACCAGTTCCCCGGCGGCCATGGAGAAAGCGCCGGCGGGGAGTCCGGCCACACCCGCAAGCCGCACGGTGGAAGCATCAGTGCTGGCGCCGGCAACGCCGAGAATCAGCGATACGTTCGTGATCAGCCCGTCCCCTGCCCCGAGCACGGCGGCACGCGACGCTCCTCCCTGCACGTTGCGGTGGCGCGTGTGGTTGTGCATATCTCCGCCGGTGACCCAGGCCGTCAGAGCGCGGAATGGAAGGAGACGACTGTCGGGCCGTTGTGCTGTCACCGAAGCATGTCCTTCATTTGCAAAGCGTGACATATGTCGCCGCCCAGAGCGGTAGGGGTGGTCTCTAACTGCCTTTCTTCTCCCTCACCGTGATGGCTCGTTTCGGGCAGTCCCGGACGGCCCGTTTGGCGAGACCTTTGAACTCGGCGCCAAGGGGACGGTCGTCAATCATCGGGTAGCCCCATTCATCGAGCGTGATGGCCTCAGGGAGGAGCTCGGCGCAATAGCCGTAGGCCTCACAGGCCACCGGGTCGATGGTGATCCGCAGCCCGCTCACGTCACAATCCAATGGGTCGTGGGAAGCGCAAGGTGGTGAGCCTGCGCCAGTACGGGCAGGGTTCGCCCCGACCGTGAGCTTCCATGTCCCTGGCAAAGACGGCCATCGCACTGCGCACCATGCTCACGGCGCCATCGGGATGTCGGCACGCCCCGCGCCCGTTCACTTCGCGCAGGCGCCGATGAAGTCGCGCCACGACGTGCTCGTCGCCCTGGCCGCGCGTCAGCCGCGCCAAGTCGCTAGCGATGGCGGGGAGTCCGTAGACGCACGGGCCGCATTGCCCGGCGCTCTGATCCGCCAGGTAGCGGGCAATCCGTGCTGACTCGGCCAGGCCGCAGGAGGATTCTCCGAGCACCACGATCACCCCGACACCTGCGGTAGCCCCGATGGTGCGCAAGGAGATAGAGGCATAAGGGGTCCCAAAGTGCTCTGGACCCACCCACGTCCCGCCGTAACCGCCGACGAGGAGCGCTTGCACGGGCTCGGCGAGCTGGCTCAGCGCGGCGATGTCCCACAGTGGCGTGCCCCGATCGACTTCGACCACCCCGGGGTGAGCCATGGCGCCGCTGATGGTCACCAAGCAGGACCCGGGTTCCTCGCTTATCCCCCGGGCTCGAAAGGGTCCGGGACCATGACGGGCGATGAGGGCGAGGTGGGCCAAGGTCTCGACGTTGTGCACGAGCGCCGCGCCGCTTCCGAGGCGAAGTGGCGTGCCCTTCTCCGGCCGGAACATCGGCAATGAGCGCCCTGAGTCGATCCAGTTGGTCAAGGTCGACTCTTCGCCGGCGATGAAGCGGTCGGGTGGCCGGACGAGTTCTTCTCTGACTCTGGCGTACCGGTTGCTCGTGCGCTCCGCCATGGCGTGGCTCACCGCGCTGGCGACGCCATCGCGGCCGATCGGGATGCAGACGACAATTCTGTGCGCTCGGCACATGGAGGCCACATACTGCGCGCCGTCGAGCACCAAATGTGGAGCTCTGGTCAAGAGCAGCTTGTCCTTGTCGCTGGCCGGCTCACCCTCCATGGCGTTGACCACGACGGTCCCACCGGCGCCGCCAGAACGGGCGAGCGCCAGCTTGATCGAGGCGGGAAACCCGCCGCCACCTCGACCCGTCAGACCCGAAGCTTCGAGACTGGCCGCCAGGCCGTCTTGCCATGAGGCAGTCCGTCCGAGCGCCACGTTGAGTGGGCCATGCGATTCGAGGTGTCCTTTCAAGTCGCTTGGATGACCGAGCAGGTGGTGGACCTTGCTCGAGGGGGGAGCAGGGGTGGCGCTCTGCGTCATTGCGATCTCGGGCTCGACGTGCTCACACGACGGGTCAGCGGGACTACTTGGGGCGTGGGTGCCGAGAGCGTCGCCCGACGTTTGACGGTGGCGCGAATCCGCCACACCGAAGCGAGGCCAACGGAGAGGACACAAAGGGCGCCAAGGGCGATGACCCAGTGCTCCCTCGAATCGGTCCCGAGCCCGAAGGTGTGGGCCAGGGCAATGGGCCACGACGCGTAGGCCACCCAGTGGATGCCTCGCCACGTACCGGGCTTGAGATGTGCTCGCAGCAGGCTGGAGACGAAGACGGCCACCATCAGATCGAGCGCGATGGTGCCCAGACCCACCCAGAACCGGCTGTAAAGAGAGCTGAACGGCACGACGACGGCCAACCATCCGATGTGCACGTAGGTGTCGAGGATGCTTGTCACCACGTGGATGGCCAAAAACACCATCGCCATGATCGAGATCCGGCGATGGATCTCCTGCTGGGCGAAGCCAGGCCAGTTGCGTGCCCGGGCTCGGCTGGTGGTCGTCAGCCCGAGAACCATGGTCAAGGTGAGCAGGATCAGGGCGACGATCCCGCTGGCCCGAGTGGCGTACCACAGATAGGTGGAGTTCACGGCCGTTCGGCCTCTGGGAAATCGCCCCGGGTGAAGTCCTCTCCCTTGTGGCGCAGCGGCCGAGCCGCTTGGTCGAACGACGCGGTGATGCGGGTTCGCGCTGATGCTACGGCCGACTGGCTCATCGCGACGTACCGCCCGAAGTGACGACCGGACGGGTCGTCGTGGTCGTAGGTGGCGAGGTGGTCGTCGTCGTGGTGGTGGGCGATGTCGATCCCGAAGATGTACCCGAGTCCGACGAGCTGGGCGTGGTGGATGGCGACGTGGTTGTGGTCGAGGTGCTCGGCGCCGAGGTGGTCGGGACCTGGGCTGGAGCGCTGTTGGAGCCCTCGCTCGCCCCGGGGTGCTCTTTGGCTACCACCACGCCGATAGCGATGGTGGCTCCGGTGGCCACCAGGGCAGCGGAACTGGTCAGGCGCCGCAAACGGGCTTTGGCGCGCTGCCTAGTCTCAGGAGAGTTGTCGTGGGGCGTGGAGCTCATCCGCCGCGTCCTCGGGTCAACATCGGGCCATGCAAGCAGCGCTGGGTACTGTCAGCCTGAACTCCTCCTGTGGATAGTCTGTGAAGACTCCTCCGCGTGCCGCCGCCGCGGAATCGATGTCGGGGAGTCGATGACTTTTCGAGAGTGCAGTGGGGACCGGCGCTTCGGACACCCTTTCACCATAGGGAGGGGGACTTACGCCAAGATGACGAGTGACCAGAACCTTTCCGAGTGCAGTCGCCGTTGAGGCGTCATGTTCACGTCATGGTCTGAGGATAGACAGTCACCATGAGGGTGCTCGTTGCCGAGGACGATGGGGGATTGCGCTCGGTGCTCGAACGTGGTCTGCGAGAGAGCGGTTATGCAGTGGATGCCATCGGCGACGGCGAACTGGCGCTGCGCTACCTCGACACCTACGAGTACGAGGTCGCCATCCTCGATTGGCGGATGCCCAAGGTCAGCGGCCTCGAGGTCACCCAGCGTCTGCGCCGCCGGGGCTCGGCCCTCCCCGTCTTGATGCTGACCGCACGCGACACGGCGCGTGACCGGGTGACCGGCCTCGATGAGGGTGCGGACGATTACCTGGTCAAGCCGTTCGACTTCTCCGAGCTCCTGGCCCGGGTGCGGGCACTGCAGCGCAGAGGAGAAGCCGTGCAGTCGCTCGTGATCAAGGTGGCCGACCTGGCGCTCGACACCGTCACCCGAGAGGTAAGCATCGGATCGATCCAACCTCGCCTGACCGCCACCGAGCTTGCGCTCTTGGAGATCCTGATGCAGCGCTCCCCGGCTACCGTATCCCGCCGCTCGATCGCCCTGGCCGTGTGGAACGAGGAAGCCGACGCGCTCGGTTCCAACACCCTCGATGTCCATCTGGCCCGGCTGCGGGCCAAGATCGCGACCAGCGGTGCCAAGATCGAAGCGGTCAGGGCTCTCGGTTACCGGTTGGTGCCGGCTTGAACGGTCGCCCCCTTTGGCGCCGAGGGTATATAGCCCATGCCGCCCGCGTGGCCGCCGTGGCCACGCTGATCATCGGGGCCATGTACGTGTGTGTCGTCGCCGGCTTCGACGTGCTCGATCGGCACCGTCTTGTAGCGCAGATCGATACCCGGCTCGGGCAGCGGCTGGCCCAAGCCGCCCGCCAGCCCGCCGCCGCCGGCTCCATCGACGAGTACGACAACGCGCACGACGTGGACGACGCTCCTGTGTTCCTCTGGAAGGTCACGAGCGGTGGAACTTCGACAGCGCTCACTCCGGGCGCACCGGGCCTCCCTCGATCTGCCTGGTCGCCATCGAGGCAGTCGGTCGAGGCTCGGCTGGGAACCGAGAGCTTCCAGCTGCAGGCCGAGCGCGTCGGCGACGACTGGTTCGTCGTGGCCCAGAGCTTGGCCAACGTGGACCGCATTGGGTCCGACTTGTTCCTACTCGAGGTCATCGCGGGCCCCGTCCTCCTCCTCGCTGTCTTCTGCGGGACGCTGCTCATCGGCGTCAAGGCGGCCAGTCCGGTGGAGTTGGCTCGTCGGCGCCAGCTCGAATTCACCGCCGACGCCTCCCATGAGCTGCGCACGCCGCTGAGCGTCATCGAGGCCGAGGTCACTCTTGCCCTCCACGGCCCGAGGAGTGGCGACGACTACCGAGCCACGCTCGGAAGAATCGGTCAAGAGAGCCTGCGCCTGCGCGACATCGTGGAGGACCTGCTCTGGCTCGCACGGTTCGACTCAGAGCCGCCGCCTCCCGGTGACGAGCCGGTGGACGTCGCGGCGATCGCCGCGGCATGTGCGAACCGCTTCTCGGCCGTGGCCCAACGCAGAGGGCTCGCGCTGTTGGTGGCGGACGAGGACCAAAGTCCGCCGTGGATCAACGCCCCGCCCGAGTGGATCGACCGTCTGACCGCGGTCCTGGTGGACAACGCCTGCCGATACGCCGGCCCAGGAGGGACTGTGCGGATCGCGGTGACCGTGGCCGGCAATAGGGTCAGCCTGAGCGTGGAGGACAGCGGCCCGGGCATCGCGCCCGAGGAGCGCCCCAGGCTCTTTGACCGCTTTCATCGGGCGACCGACCAAGGCAACGGGGCCGGTCTCGGCCTCGCCATCGCCGACTCGGTCGTCCGGGCGACCGGAGGTGAGTGGCGCATCGGCCAATCCGACCTGGGTGGAGCACACCTGGAGGTGCGCTGGCACCGTTCGCCCGGAGCCAAAGGCCCAGGCGATCCCAAGGCACCCGACCCCTCGGTCCTCGATCGCGTCCCGACACGAACGCCTGTCGGCTGACGCAAAATAAGGAGACGTCTCTGATCGGTGCGGACCAGGGACGGACCAGGGACTGAGCACGACCCATTAGGTGCTGAGCCGTCTTCATCTTGGCGTAATGGTCTGGTCGTACGCTGACGGCAACCGGCGAAGCCATACTCCGGGGGTCGAGCAGTTCAAGCCAATCCAGGCCCGACGTCGGTTTTGCAGGCTGCATCCGCAGTGGGTCTGGACGACGCTGAGAGGAGAACATTGCCCCCCGTCACCATTCTCGACCGCTCCTTGGATCTCCTGAAGGTCGACTTCGCACCGACCCACCGCCCGCCTTCGAGTGCCCGCGTGGTGCTCGCCACGCTGGTTTCATTGGTCGGATCGCTCGCTGCGGACGCCGCCCTGGTCGCGATCGGCGAAGCCGTGTTCCCTTCCACCAAAGGCTACGTGCACTTTCGGTTCAGCGACTACTCCAAGCTCACAATCATCGGCGTCATCATCGCTTGTGTCGCTTGGCCGATCGTAACTCGTATCTCCTCTGCCCCGACGTGGCTGTTCTTCAGGTTGGCCATTGTGGTGACCCTGGTGCTGTTCCTGCCCGACCTCTACATATTGAAGCAGGGCCAACCCGCTAAGGCGTTGGCAGTGCTGATGTGTATGCACCTGGCCATCGCCTTGGTGACCTATAACGCTCTCGTCCACTTGGCTCCGGTGCGAAGCCGGCGCCGCCACGGGGACGGACTTGCTGCTTAGGCGAATCGTCTACTACCGAGCTGAGCACATCACGTGCGGCTCCGTGGATCCGGGGCAGTGACCGCTTGGTGGTCCCCAGGATCAACAAAAGTGTGAGGGAGGCAGTCGTTCACGCTGTCTGGTCACGTAAGTGCAAAGGATGGCGGATGTGCCTGCTACCGGTACACGAACACGGCAAGCACAACGAGCGGCGCCACTACTAGGCCGCAAACACCGAAACCTCCCCCGACGAATCGGCACGCACCGTGGAGGGGCGCGTCGTGCTTCGCGAATCGGTGGTCGCTACGGGACAGGCTGGCGGGCCAATGGCTCAAAAGGGCCAAAAGCATAGGAAGCTCGGGGGCGTTTGCGCGTATGCCAAGGAAATGGCTCTCATCGGCAATGAAATAAGTCCCCAAGCAGCCCAAAAGCACCCTAGGATTGCCTTGATGCTGCTCGGAGCTTTGCTCGGCGCGCTTGTCAATCTCAATAGATCAGGTCATTACATCCACTGGGGCTTCATCCAGATCTCAGTAGCAAACTTCCTCGTGATCGTCCTGATGGTCGTCGTCTTCATCCTGGCGATCCTCCTGCCGTTCCCAAGGCGCAAAGGGGGCCGATGACGGTCGGCACAGGAGCTGGGAACAGCACCGAGACCGGCGCCAACGCAGAATCGCGCCAGTGGACCGCCCGGGCGCGGCGAGCCGCCGAATCGGCCTTGCCACCCGACCGGCTCCTGCCCGATCGCCAGCCAGCTTATATGGCCTCCTGGATCTACGTCTTTGGCGTCCTGACCGTGGTCAGCCTGGCGTGGGTGATCATCACCGGATGCATTCTCGCTGTCATGGGACCGAGCTGGTGGCACGTGTCGTCCACCGGCCTTTTTGTCAACTCGTTGCATTTGTGGAGCGTCGAGTCTTTCTTCTTCTTCATGGTGATCCACCTGTGGGGCAAGTTCTTCATGGCAGCCTGGCGGGGAAAGCGGGGACTGACCTGGGCCACGGGGGTCATCGCCTTCCTCGTGTCGGTGGGCGCTGCATTTACGGGTTACCTGTCACAACAAAACTTCGACTCGCAGTGGATCTCCACCCAGGCTAAGGACGGCATCAACTCGACCGGGGCTGGTGCTTTGTGGAACGTGCTCAACTTTGGCCAGATGCTGATGTGGCACATCGTTCTGTTGCCGATCGGCGTGGTCCTCATCGCCGGGCTGCATATCCTCCTTGTCCGCCGCCACGGCATCGTCCCGCCCTTCGCCGAAGTTAACGAGGACGTGGCCGCTGGGGACGCAGGGGGCGCCGAGGTAGCCGCTGAACCCATCGCGGAGCCGACATGAGTTCTGCCAGGAGCGGACGCCGCTTCAATCCCGATCGAGACGTGAAGGAGTGGGGGGGCGCCTATGTGCCCTACGACATCTTGAAGGAGGCGTTCGTCGCCTTCCTGGCGGTGGCCGTGCTAATTGCCCTCCTCGCGGTCGTCTTCTCCTCCCCCGACGAACCCGCCATCACGCTCAAGACGTGGTCCACCGTCGACCCAGTGGACTTTGCGCAGACGGCCGTCACCGAATTGGACGGCACGAGTGCGACCGCCACCTACGGGCCGCCTTACAGCACCACCCCGAACTCGTCCCAGCACATGGGCTTCTTCGAACCCGAGCAGTGGTTCGGCGTCCACCAGCCGATCGACACCGCACAGGACTTCGTCATCGGGCCGCTACGGACGCTACCGAATCAACCGGTTACGCAAGCCGCCATCAATCGGTACGAGGGAGCGTCGTCCGCCCAGCAGAGCTCCTGGACCATGGCATACGAGAAGGCGGTGGCCAACGCGACGGACTCCAAGGGCCGTCTGCACGTTCCGACAGGTCGTTACGGCCCGGTGGGGGTCATCATCGGCTCCCTGACCAATATGGCCCAGACCGGTGGTCTCGACGGCACGCTGCTCAGCGAGGGGCAGTTTTACAACACCAACTACACCAAGCCATTGCTCTTGCTCGCCGATGGCACCTATCTGGCTGACCGCGCCCAGGCCCAGCACCTCTCGGGCAGTCAGTGGGGGATGATGAACGAGACCGGGAACTACCCCGGCCAGGCCTGGTTGTGGCTCTACACCATGTGGTACCAGGTGGCGCCGATGAATACGTCGACCAACGGCGACCTCGAAGTGTGGGTCATCATGATGGTGCTTTCCGTCGGATTGATCCTCCTGCCCTTCATCCCCATCGCACGCTCTGTCCCGAGATGGACACGGGTGTACAAGTTGATCTGGCGGCGGCACTACCGGGAGTTGGCCAGCGTATGACTCCGTCCAACCATGCGAATCGTCATTCGTTTCGCCGCCGACTTCCAGCCGAATCGTTCCGGACCGGAGTTTGAGCGCGATCTGGGCGCGAGTGAGTCGGCAACTACTGGCACGAACTGGCGCGGGCAGTTTGTGAAATACCAGTTCACGCAGCCAATCGAACCAAATGCCCTGCTTGCAAAAGTGCTCCGATTGCTCCCGCTAGGTTGAGAGTTCGAGTCTCTCCCCCGGAGCATTTCAGACCCATGCGCACGCTCGCCTGGTCGTAGTCTGCACCCATGGCGACAGAAGGGAGCAGGACGAGCGAGCCCAGCTTGCCTCTGATCCTCGCTCGGGAGCTCGCTGCCAATCTGGCGACGCCGATGTTCCTGATCGACGCCGGAGGCACGCTCGTCTTCTTCAATGAAGCGGCTGAACTTCTGCTCGGCAAGAGCTACGGCGAAGTCGGCGGCATCACCGCCCTCGAGTTTGGAACAATGCTCGAGCTGGGAAACGTTGACGGGACTCCAATGAGGCGTCGTGACTCGCCGGCAGGGGTCGCCTTTTACGATCGCGAACCGGCGCACCGAACGCTCCTCGCCACCACCCTCGACGGGACTCGTCGGCCGTTTGAGGTCACCGCATACCCTCTCTTCGGCCATGTCGGCGATATGCACGGTGTGCTGACAGTGTTCTGGCGAGCGAAGGAATGAGAATCCGTGTGTGGGGCTGTCGCGGTTCATTGGCCGCGCCCGGCGCCGACACGCTGAGATATGGCGGCAACACCTCCTGCGTAGAGGTACGTGGAGACAACGATGAGTTGCTGGTGCTCGACGCAGGCACAGGCATGCGTCCGCTCGGAGTCGCGATGGCCAACGATGGTGCACCGCGAATCGACATTCTGCTCAGCCACCTTCATCTCGACCACCTGCAGGGCCTTGGGTTCTTCCGCCCGCTCTTCGATCCGGGTCGTGAGATCCACATATGGGGTCCATCCTCTCCCGTTCAGTCATTGGCCGACCGGATCTCGACGTATCTGTCGCCACCTCTCTTTCCGGTGCGACTCGCCGACGTTCCGGCACACCTTGAATTTCACGACGCCCCGGAGGGACCGATGACCATCGGCTCGTTGACCGTGCGTGCTTCGTTGGTCACCCACCAGGGGCCGACCGTCGGATACCGCATAGAGGAACAGGGGCGTTCCGTCGTCTACCTGCCCGATCACGAGCCAGGGCTTGGATTGGGTCTCTCCGGGCGCCCCGTCGAATGGGTGAGCGGCTACAGCCTGGCCCGCCTCGCCGATGTGCTCTTGCATGATGCCCAATACGGCGATGGCGAATATTCCCGCCATATCGGGTGGGGCCATTCGGCTATCGCACACGTCGTCGACTTTGCGCGCTTAGCTGACGTCGACCGTTTGCTCCTCTTTCACCATGATCCGTACCACAGCGACGACGATTTGGAGCTATTGGTGGCCGATGCGCAAAAGTGCTGGGGAGCGGAAAGCGAACGAGTGCAGGCCGCCTGCGAGGGCATGACCGTTACGCTGACGGCGGATGATGTCTTGATTGACCCTGCCGGCGGCGGTGCTCGCACAAACTCGTAGGGCATCTATCTCGTTTGGTCGAACGACACCAGCTCCTCCGGCTGGCGTGTCTACCACCGGGAGGTGCTGAACCTCCGACTTCCACTGTGTGAACGTGGCGCTCTGCCGTTGAGCTACAACGTTCTCACACCCTCCCGGGATAATGCGCGAAATCATTCGAGAGTAAACAAATGACCCCGAGCGATCCGGACAAGGAGTACCTCCTGCAACCGGTTCGGCCGTGCGGCTGGACCTGTGTGAGCGGCGGTTAGGACCGCGTTTCACCAGGCCTTGACGGATCATCCGCAACCCGTGAGGATTACCACGCGCCGGAGGGGGCTGTGCTCGACGCCGACCCAGGGGAGGCCATAGATGTCCAAACAGGCGACGCCAGCGCAATACTTCGAGCCTCCGGGTCCGGGTTCGTGGAATTTGGACCCCGTGCATTTTCCGCGTCCGGTGACGCGTTACTGGTCGGAGACGCATCCCGAGCCCTTCCGTCGTGGCACGAGTGAGTTCATGGGGTATTACGGGGCGCTCATTGAGTCGATGGAGACCCAGTACGTCAATGGCTTCGCGTACAACACGATGCACCCGGTGTCGGAGGACGAGGTCCCGCAACGCTTCGCCCGTGCGG
>DATNLP010000508.1:0-2651 GCA_035602795.1 Acidimicrobiales bacterium
GCTCCTCGAGCACCTCCTGACGGGCCCGCAGCTTGGTGGCCAGGTGGGACCGGAAGTGGATCGCGGTCAGGTCCTCGGCGGCTGCCCGCCCGGCCTCAGCCAGCTCGTCGACGGGGACGACCCGGTCGAGCAGGCCGGCTACCCGGGCACCCTCGGGGTCGAGCATCTCGCCCGTGACGACCGCGTGGTCGAATGCCGCCGGCGTCATGCGGTGGCGGGCGAGGATGATGGCGAACCAGGGGAGGGCCAGCCCGATGCGCACCTCGTTGAGCCCGAGCTTGAACGGTCCGTCGGCGCCCACGCGGGTGTCGGCCGCCATGAGAAGGAAGGCGCCGGCGGGGAAGGCGTGACCAGAACAGGCCACGGCGACCGGGGTGGGAAAGGACAGGATGCGCTCGGCCAGGGTCGCGCCGAGCGCAAGCAGGGTCGTGGTGTCCTCGGGCGTCTCCGAGAAGACCTTGAGGTCGAACCCGGCCGAGAAGTAGCCGGGACGGCCGGTCAGCAGCACCACCGTGCCGTCCTGCTCGGCCTGGTCGAAGGCCTCGTGCAGGGCGCGCAGCATGGGGATCGAGAAGACGTTGACCTTCCCGTCGTCCATGGTGATGGTGCTGACCCGATCGGTCCGCTCGTAGCTGACGAGGTCTGCCATAACGCTCAGCGTCGCGCCAGGCGGGCTCCCTTCGCCAGCGCGGACTGGTAGAGGGTGGCCGGCAGGCGCGAGATCAAGTCGATGACCTTGGCGTCGGGCCCAATCAGGGCGCGCCGCCGGTCGCGCTGGACGGCCGCCAGGATCTGGCGGGCCGCCTTCTGGGGCGAGGTGATGAAGACGCGCTCCATGTCGAGCCGGGCCTTCTCGGGATCGCCCGCCATTTCGGTCACGCTGACATCCATACGGGCGTTCTTGGCGATGTTCGTCTTGATGCCGCCGGGGTGGACGGTCGTCACCGAGACGGGCGCCCCTTCGATCTCGAGTTCCATGCGCAAGGTGTCGGTGAAGCCGCGCACGGCGAACTTGGCCGCGTTGTAGGCCGACTGCGAGGGCACGCTGATGAGGCCGAAGACACTCGAGAGGTTCACGATGTGGCCCTCGCCCGACGCCTTCAGATATGGCAGGAAGGCTTTGGTGCCGTAGACCACGCCCCAGAAGTTGATGTTCATCAGCCACTCGAAGTCCTCGTAGGACATCGACTCGATAGTGGCGCCCAGGGCCACGCCGGCATTGTTGACGACGAGGTTGACCTCCCCGTGATCGGCCACGACCTGGTCGGCCCAGGCGTAGACGGCGGCCCGGTCGGCCACATCGAGGTGCTGCGAGGTGATTTTGACGCCGAAGCCCTCGCATTGCGACACCGTCTCGGCCAGGCCGGTGTCGTCGATGTCGCTCAGCGCCAGGTGTGCGCCGCGGCGGGCCAGGTCGTTGGCCAGGGCGCGGCCGATGCCCGAGCCGGCGCCGGTGATGGCCGCTACGCGGCCCTTGAAGTCCTTCATTTCAATGGCTCCTCGTGTTCGAGATCAGGAGGCGAGGGCAACGGCGGAGTCCACGCGGACGCCGCGGCCCGAGAACTCCATGATGGAGTCCTCGACAGCGCTCAGCCGGAGGGCGCGGTAGTCGCGCAGGTAGCTCTGGTGCACGCGCCAGGGGTACGCCTTGCCCTGCTTGGGGAGCAGGTGGGCCGAGCGCTGGATGTAGCCCGACGTCAAGCCGAGCAGCGGGCCGTCATCATCCGCGGGCCCGGCATGGCGAGGCACGCACTGTGTCTGGCCGTTCTCGTGCATGTGGTTGAGCAGGCGGCACACGTACTGGCAGGTGAGGTCGCACTTAAGCGTCCACGACGCATTGGTGTAACCGATGGCGATCGCCAGGTTGGGCACGTCCTCGATCATCATGCCCTTGTAGGTGAGGCGCGTCGCGGGGTTGACCGTCTCGCCGTCCACCGTGAGCGCCATGCCGCCGAGAAAGAGGAGTTCCAGGCCGGTGGCGGTCACGATGACGTCCGCCTCGAGCTCGCGGCCCGAGCCCAGGCGCAACCCCTCCTCCGTGAACCGCTCGATGTGATCGGTCTCGACGGAGACGTTGCCCTGGCGGATCGCCTTGAAGAGGTCGCCGTTGGGGACGGCGCAGAAGCGCTGGTCCCACGGGTCGTAGCGCGGTGTGAAGTGGGTGGCGATGTCGTAGCCCTTGGGGAGCTCGCGCTCGAGGCCCTTCAGCAGCATCCGCTTGGCCTGCCGGGGGTAGCGGCGACAGAGCTGGTAGAACGCCTGGGTCATCAGCGCGTGCACCCACTTGGCCGCCGCGCCGGCCTGCTTGGCCGGGAGGATCTTGCGGAACAGCGCCGCCGCCGGGCTCTTCTCGGGCAGTGACGCGATGTAGGTAGGCGAGCGCTGCAGCATGGTCACATGGTCGGCCGAGCGCGCCATGGCCGGTACCAGCGTCACCGCCGTGGCGCCGCTCCCGATGACCACGACCCGCTTGCCGGCGTAATCGAGGTCCTCTGGCCAGTGCTGGGGATGGACCACGGTCCCGCCGAAGTCACCCATGCCTTCGAAGTCGGGCAGGTAGCCGTGGTCGTAGCGGTAGTAGCCGCTGCAGGAGAAGAGGAAGCCGGCGGTCAGCTCCAGCGTCTCGCCCGTGTCGAGCCGTTCTGCCGTGA
>DATNLP010000536.1:0-2022 GCA_035602795.1 Acidimicrobiales bacterium
GTCGACCAGCCACGCCAGGTCGTGCACGCCGTCGCCGTGCGTCCGCACGTGGGCCGCGATGGGCGAGTCGGCGTCGAGAGCGGCCGACACCACCAGGCGGATGTCGCCCTGCTCGAGAACGTAACTCGCCTTGTGGCGCACGCCGGTTTCGGGTCCGGCGTAGGCGGTGCAGGCGAACCCGAAAGCCGACATCAGGAACCCCGCCGTGGTGCGGGCGTTGCCCACCCACAGCTCGAGACAGTCCCAGCCGAGCAGGCGGGCCGCCGGCGTCACGTCGTCGTCGGCGTCGCGCGCGAGTGCGGTCGATTGGATGGTGGTCATGTCGAACCTCCCCTGACGTGGTGGTCGTACCACGCCTCGTCGTAGTCCCGGAAGAAGTCGCCGAGCTCGCGGACCATCCGGTCGAACGAGGACGCGGCGAACAGCACCGGCTGGTAGCGGGTGATGTCGTAGTCGAGGGTGCCCATGCGCAGCAGGTCCCAGGCCCTGATGTCGGCTCGGCGGTACGCCTCGAGCTCGCCGTAACTCGAGAGCAGGCCGGCGCCGTACGTCTTCAGGTCGCCCGCCTCGCGGACCACGCCGAACTCGAGCGTGAACCAGAAGACGCGGGAGAAGAACTCGAGGGCCTCGGGGCTGGTGGTGCGGCGCGAGGCTTGGCCGGCCTCCATGTAGAGCGAGGCCAGGCTGGGCGAGGCGAGCATGTTGGCGTGGCCGATGATCTCGTGCACCAAATCGGGCTCGGGCGTGTAGAAGGGCACGGAGTGGTGGCGGACGTACTGCGTCGACAGGAACGTCCGCTCGGCCAGCGCGCCGTAGAAGTCGCTCGTGGGCACCAGCCCCGGCACGGGGCGGATGTGGAAGCCGGTGAGCGCGTGCACCCGCTCGTCGACCTCGCGCAGCTGCGGCACCCGTTCGGCGGGGAGCAGGAGGCGGCCGGCGCCGCGGCGGTACTCGCGGCAGGCGTGGGCCTGGTGCTCGGCGGCGAGCTGGCCCGAGACGAGGCGCCACACTTCGTCCTCCTCCGCCGTGTAGGCCACGTCGGGGATGGGTTGGCCCGGCCGGTACGCGGCGCCCACCGCGGCGATGCGCTCCCGCCGGGCCCGGTACTCGGGGTCGGAGAAGCCAGGGTGGTCGGTCGGGAGCTCGAAGGTGGAGGCAAGCATTTTGGAGCCATCTTGCACCCTGAGTACCAGAATATCTAGCGAATCAGCGTAATCCAACACATATAGAGGCAACAGCGGCTGATACGTTGGCAATTCGTACAGAACACTGAGCCGAGGGGAGCGCCCGATGGACGATCTGTCCGGCCTCGATGACACCGACCGTCTCATGGTGCGCGAGCTCCAGGCCGACGGCCGCCTGTCGGTCAACGCGCTGGCCGAACGGGCCAACGTCTCGCGGGCCACCGCCTACGGCCGGTTCAACCGGCTTCTCGACTCCGGGGTCATCCGGGGATTCAGCGCGGTGATCGACCCGGCTCGGGTGGGGCTGCCCATCGCGGCGCTCATCCTGGTCAACATCGAGCAGAACAGCTGGCAGTCGATACGTGAGGAACTGGCCGAGCTGCCCGGACTCGAATACCTGGCCTTCACCAGCGGGGGCTTCGACATGGTGCTGCTGGTGCGGGTACCCGATGTGGTCGCCCTGCGCGACGTGGTGCTCGTCCGCCTGCACGGCTCCCCGCACGTGCGTTCGACTCAGACCATTTTCGTGCTCGACGAGGCCGAACGCCGGCTTACCACTCCCGCCTGAGAAGGAAGCTGCGCGTCCCATGAGCCCCCGGCGCAAGCCCAGGCCGCGTAAGCCCAAGCAGAAGCTGCCCCCGGTGCCGAAGTACGTCCGTTACACCGGGGGCGGTCGGCGCTACTGGCGGATGGGCGGGCCCCTCACCCGTGACCGGGAGGCCGAGGCTGTGGCCGCCCGGCGCGCCAAGCCACCCGGCCGGCTGGGCCGCTTCGTGCTGCGGGTGCTCGGCGGCAGGCCAAAGCCGCCCCGATGAATCAGATCCGGCCATTGCCCACG
>DATNLP010000001.1:0-2529 GCA_035602795.1 Acidimicrobiales bacterium
CGTCGACGCCAAGCTGACCGGGGACCTGGCGGCCCGGCTCAAGGCCATCGGCATCCCGCCGAGCTTTCAAAGCCTGGTCGAACACGCTATCCAGACTGGTGGCGCGTCGAGCGGCGGCGCGGCCAGCGCCGCCGAGCACTCGACCAACTCGACGGTGGCCAAGATCGCCACCAAGGTCGTCAACGCGGCCTACGACGCGTTCGGGTCGGGATTGCATGATGCCCTGGTCCTCTCGGGCTGTTTGATCCTGGCCGGTGCGGTGGTGGCGTTCTTCACGATCCACCGCCACGGGGGCGAGACCTACGACCTCTGAGCTGCCTCCCTGCTTGGCCGCGTCCCGCCCGGCATTGTCGTGCCGGCGGACGCAGGTGCAGACCGTGCCTCGTCGACGGGCCCGCGCCCGGTCGTGGCGTCCGGTCGCCGCGTCGGGCCCACCGCCGCCGAGAGCAACGACGAATTCGGCACCTTCAACATGCCCTGATCGGTCATGATCGAGACGTAGGTGAGGCTCATGGAGGTGACGGTGCCGAAGAACTCTCCGCCGAGCGATCCGGAGCGCACCCGGATGTAGTTCCCGACGGCGAAAGGTCGGGCGACGAGCAGCACCAGGCCCGCGAAGACATTGCCCAGGCTTTGCTGGGCGGCAATACCCAGAACGACGCCGACAATGGCGCCGCCCAGGAGTAGGTGTCCGACCGAGACCGATGCCATGGACAGCATGCCGATCACCGCGATGGCGTACCCGAAGCCCGTGACCAACATCTGCATGGCCGAGCCCGCGGTTTGGCCACCACGCCAGCGCGCCAATGCATCGAGCTCCGATGCGGTCGAGCGTGCACAGGCGACGACCAACATCAAGAAGCAGAGGGCGGGCAGGTCGAGCAGGATGCGGCCCGTGACGGTATGGGCGTGGCGGGGGACCAGCGTCGACCCGGCCACCAACGCCACCAGGGCGCCACACCCCGTGTACAGCGCGCGGCGGAACCGGGGACGATGGACCAGCGTGCGGGTGGGTTGCGCCACCGGAATGCGCTTCTGCGGGCGAAGCCTCACCGCGACGAGAGTGGGATGGTTCTTACTTTCGCGGGCATCGTCGCATCCTTACCCCGCATCGCCTCGATCATTCGGTGTCCGGAGTTGCACGGGGATAGGTGACTCGTCGAGGCTGGCCGAAGCGTGGGGTTGCACGGGCGGCGTGGACGAACACTTCGACCGCTCCCTTCGAGCCGGCGACCGGGGAGGGCAGCTGGTCCATGACCGACCACCCGTGCTGCGTCATGGCCTGTTGCACGCGCGACACGGCCCTGGCAACGGAGGCCGGGTCTGCCGCCAGCATGGGCGCGTGCAGCTCGTAGGTGGGCTTTACCAGGACTAGCAGTTGGGCACTTGCCGACAGCAACCCGGGGTCGAGTTGCGGCAGGGCGTCGGCCACGGCCAGGTACGACAGGTCCATCACTACCACGTCGACCAGATTGGCGACCCGTCGCCGCGTGAGCACGCTGATGTTCGTCCGCTCGAGGTTGACCACCCGAGCATCGGCCCGCAGGTGGCCCCGCAGCTGGCCTGAGCCGACGTCGACCGCGTAGACCCGCGCTGCTCCCGCATCGAGCAGCGCCTGGGTGAAGCCTCCCGCCGCTGCGCCGAGGTCGAGCGCGACGGCGCCGCACACGGTGAGGTCGAAAGACTCGAGCGCGGCCCGTAGCTTGCGTGTGCCGCGTAGGGGTTCGGAGCTGAGCACGCGCAACGACGCGTCGGTGCGGACGCGTGATGCCGGGTTGGTGATGGGGGCGCCGTCGACCAGGACCCTTCCATTGGTGATGGCCTCGCTGGGATCGACCAGATCGGGGAATCGGCGCTGCAACAGGGTGGGGAGCGCGGCGAAGGACGCGCGCTTCTTGGATGCCACGGAGAGTGCTCCTCTCGCTCGGACCGGATGGGGACCGAGCGGACGAGGAGGGCCTCGTATCCGTGGGGTGAGAGGGTCGTCACAGGGCGCGCGCCAAGGCCCAGACGTGCTGACCGAGTTACGGCGTGCGGGGTCGAGTCAAACCTAACGGAATGGCATATTGACCCCATGATCGCCCATGTGGTCGCCGGCGACAAGCGTGCGGTTGCTCTCTCGACTCCGGGCCTGGGGGTGCACGCCCGGGCAATGGATCAGGTGATGTCGTGAAAGGACTGCCAGGTGGGCAGGACCTCCGGTAACTCACCCTTCCCCGTGGCGCTCGCCGGCCAGTGCGCCAGTGGGAGCCCGATCGGTCGCTGGAGCATGTCGGCTCCGTAGAACAACAGGTGGCGCCGACGGACGAAGAGCCAGATGCCGTCGCGTCGCTCGTAGGTGTCGTGGTACTGGATGGCCTGCACGACCCACTGCTCACCCATCTCGATCTCTCCACGGCACGAGACGATCCCGGTGGCATGGTTTACGTCGACGACGTTGATGATGTGGTTGCCAACGAGCAGGATCGTGACGCCGAGATCACGCAGCTGTTCGGTGAAGCTGGCCTTCAAAGCGTCGTGGCCAATGCG
>DATNLP010000376.1:0-2360 GCA_035602795.1 Acidimicrobiales bacterium
CGCTGCTCGTGCTGGGGCTGGCCTTCCCGCGCACCCGCCGCGCCTGCGCCACGGCGTTGCTCGTGCCGGCGGCCCGCGACCGTGCGGAGGCCCCGGGAAGCCTCGACGCCGTGCGCTACGCCGCGCTCCACGTGGCCGACGACGTGGCGTACGGCGTCGGCGTGTGGACCGGCTGCGTCCGGGCGCGGACACTGCGCCCGCTCGTCCCGCGCCTCGTGTGGCGGGCGCGCGTGTGGAGCTCCGGCGCGCTGCAGCGCAGTCTGCGTGCGGACCCCCCATCGACGTAGGGACCAAAGTCCCAACCAGCATTCATCAGGGTCCAACGGCCCTAGAGCACGAAGTCCCGCGTGCAGAAACTGGTCGTGTGCCCAACGCCACTCCCCCCTTCGGCGCGGATCGACCATGGCTGGACAGGCTGGAGCAGAACCTCGAGACACCGGACGCGGGCGGTGAGGGGACCGACGTCGAGGAGACGTCCGAGGCCGACCGGATCAACTACGCCCAGGTCGAGTTCGAACTCGACCGGATGAAGAAGAAGCTGGCCATCTGGGAGATCTTCGTGCGCTACATGAAAGACGGTGCCGACTCGTGGTCGCAGGTGCAACACGCCCTCAGCACCGACGACCTCAACGAGATCGTGCGCATCTGCGACGGCGTCCCCCTACGGGACGTGCTGCTCGATCCCCATTAGTCACGCATGCTGTGGGCGGCGCGCCAGCCCGCCTGCACGTGGACAGGCTTGGCCGACGAGCACTCCTTCTCCTGGCCGATGACGTCGATCGCCTGCACCAGACTGAGCAAGTCGTCGATCCCCTGCGCAGGGGTGGGAATGGCGTAGAGATACCCCTGTCCGTAGTCGCACCCCAGTCGCTGGAGTTCGACGTGCTGCTCCTCGGACTCGATCCCCTCCGCCACCACTTGCAGGCCGAATTCCGCGCCGATGGCCAGCACCGAGCGGACGACCATCGACTCCTCGCTGCCCACGCACACCGAGTCGACGAAGGACTTGTCGATCTTGATCACGTCGACCGGGAAGCGCTGCAGGTGGGACAACGAGGAGTAGCCGGTGCCGAAGTCGTCGATGGCAATGGTGACGCCGAGGGACCACAGGGACTCGAGCAGGGTTCTCGCTCCGGCGACATCGCTGATCAACGCCCCTTCGGTCACCTCCACCATGAGCGCACCGGGCCCGATGCCGGCCTCGGTCATGGCCTGGTGGATTTCGTCGGGCAGGCCCGGGTCGCGCAGCTGTGCGGCGGAGAGGTTGACGCTGACCATCATCTTGTCGTCGAACTGGTCACGCCAGCGACGGATGTGGCAGCAGGCCTCGCGGAGGACGAGCTTGCCCAGCGGGACGATCAGACCGGTCTCCTCGGCCACGTCGAGGAAGTCAGCTGGTGACAGCAGCCCCATGGTCGGGTGATTCCAGCGCACCAGGGCCTCGACCATGTCGACGCGACCGTCGGCCATGGAGATGATCGGCTGGTAGTGCACGGAGATCTGCTGGGTCTCGAGCGCGGCGCGCAACCACGACTCCACGTCGAGGCGGTGCATGACGACTTCCTGCATCTCCTCGGAGAAGAACGCGAACTCGCCCTTCCCGCTGGCCTTGGCGTGGTACATGGCGAGGTCCGCCTGCATCAGCACGGTGTCGGCGTCGGCCCGCTCGTCGAACTGCGCGATCCCGATACTGGCGCTGACGCGGAGCTGGTGGCCGGCGACGTCGAAGGGCTTCTCCAGCGCCTCCATGAGCCGGCGGGCCACCAGGCTGGCCGAGTCGCCCGCCGCGGAACGGTCCTCGACCAGCACGGCGAACTCGTCCCCGCCCAGCCGGGCCATCAGGTTGGGCTCGCCCACACAGCCCCGGAGGCGGTCACTCACCTCTATGAGCAGCTGGTCCCCGATGCCGTGTCCGAAGCCGTCGTTGACCGTCTTGAAGTCGTCGAGATCGATGAAGAGGACGGACTTACGACAGCCACCCGGGCCGACGACCCCGATCGACCCCTCCACGCGACCGCGCAGCAGGGCGCGGTTGGCCAGACCGGTCAACGAGTCGTGGAAGGCCCGATGGACGAGCTCGTCCTCGAGCACCTTGCGCTCGTCCACGACGCGGTGGTTGATGACGACGCCCCGCACCGTCGGCTCGTCGAGCAGGTTGGTGAACATCGACTCCGCCCAGCGCCACCGCCCCTGCGAATCCACCAACCGCATTTCGACGGACTGCGACACGGCAGGATCGGCCAGGACGGCCTCGAACGCGCCCGACGCCGTCGCCTGGTCGTCGGGGTGCACGAAGTCGCCACCCGGCTGGCCCAGCCGGAACCCGGCACCCCAGCCCAGGATGCGCTCTACGGCGGGCG
>DATNLP010000094.1:0-4520 GCA_035602795.1 Acidimicrobiales bacterium
TCGCCCGTCCGTCGGTAATCGCTGGCGCCGATGACATTCCCTGGTTGGCCGAGGCGACGGTGCCAAGGGCGGAGTCCGCCGGCCGGAGACGGGCGATCTCGCCCTGCAGGTCGGCCACCCCACCCACGCTTATGCGCCCACTCACGAAGAACGACACCGGACGACTGTGAGAGAAAAGAGACCGCTGGTCTCCCGATTTCATGTAGCCGGCGATGGAGTAGCTGCCGGTGGCGACGTGTGCCTGAAACGTCAGGGTGAACACGGACTCTTCTCCCGCCGACAGCGAGCCCAAGCGCCCGTTGAGAGTGCTGTCGGTGTAGACCGCGGTCCCGTCCGCCCCGAGCACAGAGAAGCTCACCATCACGGTGTCGACGTCGACCAGCGCGCGAGTTTGCAGCCTTGCGGTCAGAGTCGCCCCGAACACGGCGTGCGCCGTGTTGCGGCCATCTTCGTCGAGGAGCTCGAGCGACAGGATTTCGACGACGCCCGGAACCAGCCGCATGCCGGAGTCGATATCGACGGTCTCGCTCTCCTCGCTCATGATCTCGTGGAAGCGGGCCGCCGCTTCGGCCGGGGCTCCCAAAAAGTTGGTGCGCCCGTTCTGCAACAACATGACCTGGTTTGACACGCGCAGGACGGCGGTGAGGTTGTGGCTGATGACCACGATCGTGGTCCCCGACTCTCGGATCTGCTGCATGCGCTCGTAACACTTCATCTGAAAGGCGAGGTCGCCGACCGCGAGCACTTCGTCGACGAGCAGGACGTCGGGGTCGGCGTGCACCGCCACGGAGAAGCCGAGGCGCACGTACATGCCTGACGAATAGAACTTGACGGGCGTATCGAGGAACTCCTCAATTTCGGCGAAGGCCACGATGGCGTCCAAGCGGGCGTCGATCTGGTTGCGGTTGAGGCCGAGCACAGCGCCGTTCAGATAGACGTTCTCCCGACCGGTGAGCTCCTGATGGAACCCCACCCCGACGGCGATCAGCGGAGCGACCCGGCCCCACACCCGGACCGAGCCCTCCGAAGGCGCCGTGACCCCTGCCATCATGGACATGAGGGTCGTCTTTCCGGAGCCGTTGCGTCCGATTATCCCGAGCGTCGAGCCCCTCGGAACTTCGAGATCGACTCCCCGAAGGGCCCAGAACTTGTTTCGTTGCGTCCGGGCGCGGAAGCTCAACGACGAGACGAGCATGGGTGTGTCGTCATATTTGGTGTACCGCTTGCCGGCGCCCGATACTTCGATGGCGTTGCTCATGCGTGGGTCATTCCGATCCGTAGCGCCGTCGGCCTAGAGCAGGTCGGCGAAGACGCGGTCATAGCGGGCCTGGAGCACGGTGCCTGCGAAGAGGAGCGCCACCGTCCACGCCGCCGAAATGATGGCAGGTACCAGCAGTGGGCCCGAAGACCCCACGGTGGCCTGGTGAAAGAGGCTGACGATGCCGGTCAGGGGGTTGATCGCCAACAGCACCCGTAACACGTGGGGCACCGCCGAGGGCGGGTAGATCACGGGCGTCACGTACAGCCATACGAGCAGCGCCGCCGTCACCGCGTAGCGCACGTCGCGGAAATACACGTGCAAGGCCGACAGCGTCAGGCAGATCGCGGTGGAGAAGGCCACCAGGAGCAAGGTCGCGGGAAACACGAAGAGCAGCGATAGCCCGAGCCCGACACCGAGGAGCGGGGTGATTGCGATCACGATGACCAGTGTGATGAAGAAGGCGTACAGGTTGCTGCCGACCCCAACCAGGGCCAGGATCGCCCGTGGGAAGTACACCCGGCTCGACATCTGCGACTGGTCCACGATGCCGGTTGCGCCCGCACTCAGGGCACCCCCGAAGTAGGTCCACGGCGCCATCCCCATGAGCACGAAGGCGGGGTAGTGCACCACCAGATGCGCCCTCACCACCTTGGAGAACACCACCGCAAGCACCACCGACTGCAGCAGAGGGAGGGCGACAGCCCACAGCATGCCGAAGGACGCCCGCCGGTAGCGGATGTGGAAATCCTTGCGCACGAGCAAGACGAGAAGCGCCCGCCGGCTCCAGATCTCCTTGAGTAGCGTCCCCACCGGGGTCCGTTCGCCGTGCAGGTCGAGGCTGGGTGCCTCGGGGGCGTCCAGGCGGCCTGACAGAGCGGTGCTGGAGGCGGTCACAGGTCTTGGGCCCTGGGTCGATGTGGTGGTGTCGGAAGTGGTCACGATCAGGTGAATTGAGGCGGTCGCACGGCGCCCCTACGGCCGGCCGGCTGCGGGAGGAACGGCCGACGGCGCCAAACCTTTCCGTCGGCCGGGGCATTTTCTCGGATTGGCCCACCGTTCCTGACCAGGGATGATGGGCCACACCCCGCCAGAGCCGATAATCGATGGCGCTATGAGGATCCTGGTGCTGACCAACATGTACCCGCCCCACGCCTACGGGGGTTACGAGATGGGGTGCCGGGACGTCGTCGAACGGTGGCGGAGGGCCGGAGACGAGGTCATGGTGCTCACGAGCACGGTCCGGGTGCCCGGCCATGACGCGCCAAGCGACCAGGGTGGAACTGGCCCTGGCCGGTCCCGGGGTCCCGCACCGTCCGAGGACCCTCGTCAGGTGCGCCGTGAGCTGCGCCTGTATTGGGACGACCATGTCATCCTCTCCCCGCCCCTGGTCACCCGGTTGCACACAGAGCGGCGCAACCGCCACTACCTCGACGCCGCGCTGGCGGACTTCTGCCCCGACGTGGTCTCGGCGTGGGCCATGGGGGCCATGTCCATGGGCCTGTTGTCGCGGCTGGGGGACCTCGGAGTCCCCGTGGTGTCCGTCGTCGCCGACGAATGGCCCTACTACGGCCCCAACGTCGACGCCTGGCTGCGACCGTTGGCCGCGCGCCCCGGTCTCGCCCGGCTCGTCGGCGCTACTACCGGGCTGGCCACCGGGCTCCCTCCCCTGGACGAGCTGGGTCCCTTCTGTTTCGCCAGCGAGGCCATGCGCACCAAGCTGCGGGCGCTGTCGCCGTGGTCGTTCCCGCGGTCGGCCATCGTGCCGTGGGGCATCGATGCCAGCGTCTTCCGGATGCCGACGGCCGCCCCTGAGCGGCCGTGGAGGTGGCGGCTCCTGCATGCCGGTCGGATCGACGAGCGGAAGGGCATCGCCACCGTGATCGAAGGTCTCGCCCTCTGCCCCCTAGAGGCCACCCTGGAGGTGCTGGGCCGGGGCGATGCCGACCATCTCTTAGAGTTGCGAAAGCTGGTCGACGACCTCGGTGTCACCGACCGGGTGACGTTCGGCGACAGCGACAGAGATGAGCTGGCAGTCCGCTACGGCCAGGCCGACGCCTTGGTGTTCGCGCCCCTCTGGGACGAGCCCTTCGGACTGGTCCCTCTCGAGGCCATGGCGTGCGGGACACCGGTGGTGGCCAGCCCGACGGGTGGCGCCACCGAGTTCATGACTGACGGGACCAACTGCCTTACGTTTCCCTCGGGGGACGCCCAAGGCTTGGCCGCCGCCCTGGTGAGGTTGTCGCAGGATTCCGCCCTTCGCGCTCGTGTGGTGAGCGGCGGTCTCCAAACCGCGGCTCACTACACCGTCGACCGCCTCGCCGAGGACCTCGCGGGTTGGAACCAGACCGCCCGGGAGTCGCGCCGGGGCTAGAGACTTCCGCCGGTACCACGCCCTTCACCGGGGGACGCCCGCCGGGGCGAAGAAGGCGTCGTCGAAGGCCTTGAGGCGGGCCCGGGCCACTGGGATCCCGTCGTGGTGCGCCAGTGCGGAACGGCGCCCCCGCGCCGCCATCTGGGCGCGGCGCTCCGGCTCGGTGAGGAGGGAGGCGAGTCCGTGGGCGAACTGTCGGCGGTCGACGGCTACAGCGTCGCCGGGATCGACCACGAGCCCCTCCACTCCCGCCGGCGTGGTCACCACGGGGACCCCGTGGGCCAGGGCCTCGAGGACCTTGACCTTGGGCCCGCTCGTCGGAGGACACGGGAACGCCACCACGGCTGCCCGAGCCAACACGTCCACGCTGGACGCGACGGCGCCGAGGGTCTCCACTCCAGCCATCGATCCCACCGAGGCCCGCTCGAGGTGGCGCCCGGCCAGGAGCAGTCGGGCGGCGGGCACCGCGTCGCGCACCTCGGGCCACGCCTCCAGCAGCCATCCCAGGGCGCGGTGGTTGGGGGGCCAGGACCAGTCGGCGATGAGGGCGGCCACCGGTTCGTCCACGACGGGCAGCGCCTTTGCCGGCGCGGGGTAGGCGATGGGCACGAAGGCGGCCGGCCGGCGCAGGTGGCGGCCCACCCGGGGGGAGAAGGCCACCACCAGTCCGGCCCGCCGGCCGCCGTGGCGCTCGGCCCGGGCCAACTGCACCTGCGGCGCCCGCAGGGCGTGCACGGCACGGGCATCGGCCAGGGCCCGGAAGTGGATGGTCACCACCGAGCGGTCGAAAGGGGCCACGGCCGCGAAGGACGGGACGTCGTCGGCGACCGCCACCGCACCGCTGTCGGGTTCCCATCCCGCCAGGGCCGAGTCATGGCGGGGCCGCAG
>DATNLP010000038.1:0-3004 GCA_035602795.1 Acidimicrobiales bacterium
AACCGCGTCCCCGGTGGGTACCACCGTCGCCTGCTCAACGGCGATCGCACCCGCCCCATTGCTCGGGCACGTGGAGACCCATTTCGCATATGGCCTCCTGACACCCTTTGGTGTGGCCTTCGGGCCTGACGGCGACCACGCGTTCGTCGATTCGTTGATCAACCCCACCCGATCCTCCTCCGGCCCGGCGCCGACGAGGGATGCCAGCGGCCTCAGCGAGTTCTCGGTCACCGCCTCTGGCCTGGTGTCCGAGCGGGTCGGCTCCTTTGCGGACGAATCCCTGCTCGGGATGGCCATCAGCCCGAATGGCCGTGACCTGGTGGCGGCCAGCGGCAGCGGCGCCAGCGTCTTTTCGGTGCCTCGCATCGATCGACCGAATTCGCCGCCGTCATCGTGGCTTCTCGGATCGTTCAGCAGCCGTGGTCAAGGCGCCATCGAAGTTGCCGTCTCACCCGATGGTCACGACGTGTTCGTCAGCCTCGAAGACAGCAATCAGCTGGCGGTGTTCAATCTGCAGAAGGCCGAGAGGGACGGTTTCGGGTCCTCCGACCTCGTCGGCTACGTACCCATGGGCGCCGCCCCGGTGGGAATGGCGATCTCGCCAAATGGGCGCTACCTGTACGCAACCAGCGAGGTGGCAGCCGGGACCGGGACCGGGACCGAAGGAACGCTCTCGACCATCGACCTGCGCCGAGCCGAAACGCAGCCCTCCCGTTCGGTCGTCTCCACGGTGTGGGCCGGGTGCAGTCCGGTGCGGGTGGTGGCCACCAGCTCGTCTGTCTACGTGACGGCGAGGGAGAGTGACGAGCTCCTCGAGTTCTCCGCCACCGACCTCACCTCACAGCCGGCCTCTGCGTTGATCGGCCAGGTCGAAGTCGGCGAGGCTCCCGTCGGATTGGCCCTGGCAAATCACGACGGCACCGTGATGGTCGCCGACTCGAACCGGTTCGGCGCCAACGGGGCGACCTCGAATCTGGCCGTCGTCCGAGCCGCCAAGACGTCACTCCAACTGGTCGGGTACGTACCAGCTGGTGACTTCCCAAGGGACATGGCCATCAGTCCTGACGGGACGACCATCGTCCTCAGCGATTATGGATCCGGCCAAGTCGAGGAAGTCGATGTGGGGACCCTGCCGTAGCGCCATTGGCTGGAGGGGCGTTCAGGCCATCGCGCGGTGCGGCATGCTTCGGGACCAGGACGAGCAAGCCGCGAACAGGCCCTGGGCAGCAGGAGGCAGACGATGCTGCCCTGGTCCGCCGGGACGGGGTCCAGCCATGCGAGCTGTCGGACGTCCTCTCTTGCCGCCACAATGGCGGCCATGGAGACCGACTCGGCACTGCCCTCCATCGACGAGCACGAGATCTCTCTGGACGTTCCGCCACCAGTGGCGTGGACCGCTGTCGTCGCCGTCTTCGGACGTCTCATGACCAGACCCGAGTGGCGCCTCTTCGCCAAGGCCATTCGATGCAAGCCCGACCATGCCGTGGGCACCGCTGTCGCTGCGGGCGACGCGCTCCCTGGATTCCTCGTGGTCAGGTGCGAAGCGCCGACGGAATGGGCGCTCGAGGGCCAGCATCTCTTCTCGCGCTATGCGCTGACGTTTCGCATCGCGCCCGTCGACAGTGAGCACTGCCGGGTGGCCGCGCACTCGTCCGCCGAGTTTCCGGGCGTTCACGGCAAGATGTATCGAGCCGTGGTGATCGGCAGCGGTGGCCACGCCGTCGGTGTCCGCAACATCCTGCGATCGATCAAGACCGAGGCCGAACACAGCAGAAACTGAACGCCAGGGGTCTCCGACTTTCAGGCCCCGAATTCCCCGACCTCATGGTTCTGCCCTACCCCCCGATCGTGTCGGGAGGTAGGGCAGACGCCACAAGAGCTGTCTGGCAGGGCTAGGTGGCCATGCCGACGATGGGAGCGTTGAGCGGCTTGCCCCCCATGGAGCCGAGGAACGGCAACGTGGGCGGGTAGGCGAAGACGCCACCGTCGGAGGCGACGAAGTAGTAGCCGCCGGCCACGGTGGACATGCCCACCACCGGCTTGTTCAACTTCAGGCTGCCCGTCGAGCCGTAGAAGGGCAGCGACGGCGGGTACGAGAAGATGCCGCCGTCGCCGGCCACCAGGTAGTAGCCGCCCGAGGTGGGAACGCTGATGCCGACCACCGGCTTGTTCAGCTTGAGCGAGCCGGCCGATCCCTGGAAGGCGCCGTCGCCGTAGTTGAAGATGCCGCCGTCCGAGGCCACGAGGTAGTACCCCTTGCCGTCCGGCGTGGCGGCCATGCCCACGATGGGGGCGTTGAGCGCCTGACCGCCCCGCGACCCGTAGAAGGCGGCGTCGCCGTAGGCGAAGATCCCGCCGTCCGAGGCCACCAGCCAGTAACCCCCCCCGTCGGCCGTGACGGCCATGCCCACGATGGGCTCGTTCAGCTTGAGCGAGCCGGCCGAGCCGTAGAACTGGGCCGAACCGAAGTTGAACACGCCGCCGTCGGTGGCCACGAGGTAGTAGCCGTCACCACCGGGCATGACCGCCATGCCCACGATGGGGGCGTTCAGCTTCTGCCCGCCCATGGAGCCGAGGAACGGCGCGCCCGTGCCGTAGTTGAAGATGCCGCCGTCCGCCGCCACGAAGCGGTAGCCGCTCCGAACGATCGGAGCCGACATGGCGAAGGCGTCGGTCCCGCCCGTAATGGCGTAGTTGCCCACGGCGACGCAGGTCCAGTCGGTCAGGCAGGTCACCGCGGCCAGCGTCGTGGCGGCCGGGGTGGCGGACGGCCCGCCCTGGGGTGTGTTGGCCACGATGGACCAGGCGGTGCCGTTCCAGACCAGCGCCAGGGTGGCCGCGGTGGCGCCCGTGCCGGTCGTGCCGACTGCGCTGCACGTGGTCATGCTGAAGCAGTCCACGCCCGTGAGCGCCTGCGCCACCGACGCCGAGGTGCTGGGAACGCCCGATGCGCCGGTCCACTGCGTGCCGTTCCAGGTCTCGATCAGGCTGGTGGTCGGGGTGG
>DATNLP010000125.1:0-10489 GCA_035602795.1 Acidimicrobiales bacterium
AACAGATGCTCCAACAGATCACCCTCGGCGGCGCCATGATCGCCCTGCCGCTCTTCTTGCAGATGACGCTGGAGTACAACGCCATGCAAGCCGGACTTTCCCTGGCGCCCCTTTCGCTCTCCATGTTCGCCGTGGCGCTCCTCGCAGGCCGCAAAGCGGGCAAGCGCCGCCCCGCCAACATCGTGCTGGCCGGCTTCGCCCTGTGCACTGTCGGCATCGCCGCCATCATCCCCCTCGTGCCACGAGTGGACTCGGGCTGGTATCTCGTCGTCCCGCTACTGGTCGCCGGTTCCGGCCTAGGCCTCCTTGTGTCCCAACTCAACAACTTCACGCTCGCTCCCATCGCCGAGGAACGGGTCAGCGAAGCGGCTGGTGTGAACTCCGCGGCCGGCTCGTTCGGCCTGTCGTTCGGGCTCGCAGTAGCAGGCGGCCTGCTGCTCTGGGTCTTGGCGATGAGCTTCACCCATCTGACCTACTCGAGTGCCGCAATTCCCCCGGCCCAGCAGCAGCAGATCGCCGCCGAGATGGGTACGGACGCGGAGGTCATGAGCAACACGCAACTCCAAGCGCAGATCTCGGGCGAGCCTCAGGACGTCCAGCAGGCGATCCTCGCTATCAACACCGAGGCGCGGAACCGTTCCCTCCAGTTCGCTCTCTTCGTCCCCGCCCTCGCCGGACTTCTTGGCTTCGCCAACTCGCTTCGGATGCGACGCCTTCCAGACATCAAGCCCGCGACACCTATCGATGGGGTCGATTTTGGGTAGCCCATCGGGTTGAAGATGTCGGAAACCCTTGTCCGTCGGCCAATGGCCCGGACCCTCCCCGCTATGCCACTTGCGATAAGCCGCACACCCGTATCCGGCGTCCGTCAGAACGTCGTTTCGTCGTCCGCTCCCACGCCACAAGGCCTAACCGCTCCGGGGTGCCCACGGAATACCTCGACGCTGTTTTGATACCGCATTCGTGGATTCGGCCTATCGGCTGGGGAGCGATAGCGGTAGCCCGAACCAGGGGAGAACACTGTTTTCGAAACGGGTCATGGCACAGATCCGCTCGCCCATGAGGGTCAGGACAAAGAGGCCGACGCCGTGACTGGTGCCCGTTGCGTCGCGCACATAGGCACTCAACGCTGGCTGACCATTGGCTCGCGTCGATAAGAGGTCGAACGTCCGGCCTGAGCCGAAGATGCTGGCAAACAAGCGGGAGGCCGGATCACGACCTTCATACTCGAAGGGCAGCGGCGGCATCGAAATGAAGACGTCGTCGGTCAGGAGTGTCACCAGCGAGTCGAGATCGGAGGACTCATAAGCCGCGACGAACTTCGCAACGATCGCGTCCTCTGTAGGGGAACGGGAGGGGGGTGCCGGGAGGCGGTCGGCACCAAAGGGCACCTTCAGCTCGAGGCTGGTGCGGGCCCGTTTGAGGGCGCTGTTCACCGACTGCACCGTCGAATCGAGCATGTCGGCCACTTCATTGGCGTGGAACCCGAGCACATCGCGCAACACGAGAACGGCCAGTTGTCGAGGCGGAAGGAGCTGGACGGCGGTAACGAACGCCAAGGAGATGGACTCGATCTGCTCGTAACGGGCTTCTGGGCCGGGAGGTTCATCGACTGCATCTGGGAGGAGTGCGTCGGGATATGGCTGGAGCCAAGGAACCTCGCCCAGCCGCGTCGGCTCGGGCGGCTCAACCCCGGGCACGTCCCACTCCTTGGCTCGGCGTCGGCTCGCCGAGCGACGTGCGTTGAGGCATCGGTTGGTCGCAATTCGATACAGCCAGGTCCGGAGCGAGGCGCGCTCCTCGAAGCCACGGAGGCCCTGCCAGGCGGCGAGCAGCGAATCCTGTAAGACGTCCTCGGCATCTTGGAAGGAGCCGAGCATTCGGTAGCAGTGCACCTGGAGCTCTTGGCGGAAGGGCTGGGTCAGCGCTTCGAACGCGTCGCCGTCCCCGGCCCGTGCTCTTGTGATCAGGTCGACTGTGCCCACGTTGGCGGCTCCTTCTCGAACCCTGTTGTAGTCCCATCATTCCTATAGACACCGCTCGAAGGGCTAACTGGGCGTTCTGGAAGCGCCCAGTTTCTCAGTGTTGCGGTGTCTGTATTCGTAACGGTGACAACACCGACGGAAAAGGAGACCCGAAATGGGGAAGATTGTGATCACCACCAACATCTCGCTTGACGGCGTTGTTGAGGACCCCGACGGCCAAGAGGGATCCACGCTCGGCGGATGGTTCGGCCAGTTCGGAGGCGAGGACCTCGAAGCCTGGGCCAAGGTCGAGACCGAGGAGGCGCTGGGGGCCGAGGCCCTGTTGCTGGGGCGTCGCAGCGACGAATGGTTTGCGATGCGTTGGCTGACCCGAAGCGGCGAGTGGGCGGACAAATTGAACACCATGCCCAAGTTCGTCGTCTCCTCCACTCTGCAGGATGCGAAATGGTCCAACTCGACGATTATCAGGGGCGACGTGGTCAGCGAGGTCTCGAAGCTGAAGCAGGAGATCCACGGCGAGATCCTTGTCTATGCAAGCTACCAACTGGTGCAGACTCTGATCGAGCATGACCTCGTTGACGAGTTCCGACTCGTGATCTTCCCGGTCCTGCTCGGGACCGGGAAGCGCCTCTTTGGAGAGACCAGCGACAAGAAGCCTATGCGCCTCGTCAACGTGACCACCATCGGCGATGGCCTGACCTTCGTGACCTACGAGGTGGTGAGAACCGCCTGACTCCGGCTGAGTCGAAATGGGTCCTCGGTAGCACCGGCCGACTTCAGCACTCACGGAGCTGGCCGGTGCTCGTCCGAGCGGAGAAGTCGGGGTGTCACCGATCGCCAGGACTTGGGTCACGCCCTTCGAATCTTCGGGGCTACCCGAATCCGGCCTTCCTCGTTCCCCCGCATCTCGTCAACTCCCACACGGCGGTCTTAGGCTGTCTTTCATGGACCACCGGCGAAACAGGACATCGTCTGTGCGCAGTCAGTTGCGGGTCGGAGACGGTGCCAGAGACCTTGCAGTCGGAGTTCTTCAGCGAGCGTTTGCAAAGGGCCAGCTGACTCGTCATGAGCTTGACGAACGACTCTCTCTCGTGCTTGCGGCGCGGATTCGGAATGACTTGAGACCAGCCCTGGAGGACTTGGAGGAATACCAGCTCGTTCGCTCAGACCCGAAGATGTGGCGCTACTGGTTGGACTGACGGCGTCATTTCGTTCCAGGCACTGAAGAGAATCCTCAATGCTGAAATCCAGTCTGTCCCTGAAATCCAGCCTGGACGTCAGAGTGATCAGACTGCCCCGGAACGCCGGGACAGTACTCCCTAAAGTCGCCCCACTTGACGCGCCAGCTGGCTATACCCGTCCGGGCGCCTCAAATCCTTTGTATATCGCAACGGCCGGAGGGCCGGTGACGCCAATAAGTTCAGTGACCTTCTGGACCTTGGGGTTGCCCTCGAAGAAGCTCTGGAACTGTTCAGCCGTTTCCCACTCGTCAATGACGACGAGTTCGGCCTCGCCCGCCACGAAGGTGTGGTGGATGATCCCGCCGCCCTTGGTGTCCTCGGTGATCTCCTCTAGGAGCGCTGCGTTGGCCTGCAAGCCTGCGATGGCCTTCTCGACGTCGGTAACTGGGAAGTGGGCGATAACGGTGACACTCATGACGGTGACCTCGCTTCGTAGAGCCGGACCATCCCGGCAGGGCGTTTCGACCAAGTTAGGACATTTCTGTTGTGCCCGCTCTGCGGTCGATTCGCGTGGGCCCCCATTTGGGGCGCTGATTGAGGGCGGCGTGCGGCAGGGTCGGGTTCGTTGTCGGGCCAGCTCCCCTCAGTTCGGCAGTATCGGTCGGTCGCGCGTCTACGCGGGCAGGGTCAAGAACACAACGTCAACTGGCTGGTCCCGGCCACGTATCGCTATCCGATCGGACCGCCCTCCTGGATACTCCGCCTCAATCAGTGGGTAGAGCGGAGCTGCAAGTACAACCTCGCCTGGCGAGGCGTGGGCCTGGAGGCGAGCACCAACATTGACGGCGTCACCGAGCGCGGTGAAGTCCAATACGCTTCCCGATCCCACATTCCCGACGAAAGCGACACCTGCGTTGGCAGCGACGCCGAGGGGCAATTCGGCGACCTCCGAAGCCAGTTCAAGAGCGGCCATCGCTGCCTTGCGTCGATAATCGGGGCCAGCGATACCCTGGATGAAGAGCCCCATCACTTCGTCGCCAATCAGCTTGTCCACAATGCCTTCGTTGTGGATCAGCACCTTCGTTGCTGTGCCGTAGAAGGCGTTGAGACGCTCGGCGAATGTTGTGGCGTCCGACTGCTCACCCAGAGCTGTCGAAGCTCGTACATCGGCGAACACAACTCCGATGTCGATCTCGATGCCCCCGGTTGGCAGACGATCGAAGCAGTACTGACAGATGTTCGGGTTCTTACGGGATGGCTTGTGCCCGAGGAGGCCGACCATTTTGCCGGCCACGCCGCCAAAGGGGTTCAGGCAAAGCTTGCAGCGGGGATCGTGAGGAAGATGACGAAAGATCCGTTGCGCGACCTTCAGGGGTTCGTGACCCTTGATGAGTAGAGCTTCCCAATCGATGGTTTTCGCCACTGCCAAAACTATGACTCTTCAGCAAGATATCCGCCAGAGCCGAGGAGATCGTGCGCAAAAGACGGTGAGGCCTGGGTTTTAGACCGCATCTACCCCGAAGGCCAAGTGGGTGCCACTCGCAGGAGCGATTGTGTATCGGGAAAATGCTGGTCTGCGGGTGGGGATCGAGGGTGACCCCATGCGTCGGGAAATGGTGCATCTGACCTTCGGGGCGTCGGGTTGCTCTATCGATGGTGACGGGGGCTGACGGTCAGCCAAAGAATTCGAGTGCCTGCCCGAAGAGATCGGAACTGCTGACGATCGCTCCCGAGAAATCTCCCGTCTCGAAATCGAACGACACGACCTCATCTCGCGCGACACAGCAGAGATCGCCGTCCGGGCCGAACCGTAGGCCTCTGGGGTGGCGGAAGGGGATCGAACCGTCAGGTTTGAAGATCCTGACGAGTCGGCCACTGGTGCTGTCGTACTCGCGAACGCTCGAAATGGCGTCGGGCGCGCCGAAGGGCCATTCGCAGGACACCACAATGTTGCCGTTGGGCGCGATGGCGAGATCAAGGGGGCTCAGCTGCGAATCTTCGACCAACCGCGGCGCGAGGAGATGGCCATCGGCATCGAATACCTTGATCGTGTTTTCGCCGATGCCCGAAGGGCTTATACCCGACGCCAAGAAGACGCGGCCATCGGGAGCGAATGCAAACCCCCTCGGGAATGGGACGACCTCAGGAGGAAGGTACGGAATGGCCGGTCCGTCAAGGCGCGCCGGCATAGCCATGATGGTGCGGAGACGACGGGAGTCCACGTAGTAGCGCCCATCGGGTCCGAAGACCCCTCCACCGGGGTCGAGTGCGTTGATCGGGCCGGTGTCTCTCAGGACCTGTCCCTTCTGGTCAAGGGCGAGCACGCGATCGTTACCGTTGTTGACATAGAGCAGGCCGCCGCTTGGATCGACGCACAATCCTCGCGGGTCAGCGACACGGCTGTCGTCACAGAAAGTTCCCAACGCGTTGCCGACGGAACCGAAGGCGAGGATGGCTCCGTATCCTGCGCCGTTAGCGCCCTTTGCACTGGAAACGAGAAGTGGCATCTGAATGGTCGTCCTTCCGGGTCGTCCCACAGCGGTCCATCTTGGCTCAGCTGCGTCGCCAGGAACCCCGGCAAGCGGCAGCCCACACGTAACGCTGGACCACGGATCGGCGGGGGGGGGGCTACGGAAGCCCCTGAACGCTTCCTCCGGCAGTCGTGCTGAGAGTGTCGCAGTTGCCGGGTCGGGGTGGGCTGCTTCGCGCTGGTGTTACCCGCCGCCTGCCGTGTCATCAACCGTTCGCGGACGCTGCATGAACTTCGGGCCGGGCTCCTAAGGTCATCCTCAGCGACACGGTCGAGCGCTCCCGTTTTCCCAACCCCCCCGGGGAGCGGTAGAGCGCCGGCCGTTAGTCGCGTGCCCGCAGGCGTGACGTTCACGCCCTGAGCATCGCTGCCGTCCCGTAGGGCTTGGCTTCTCTTCGAACCCGATCTGCTCCAATAGGTCGGTTGCCAGTGACGCCCGCAGAGTGCGCGCGAACGCCGGGCTCAGGTCATTCAATCCGTAGCCCTGCCGGATTGGTGGCGGCATGGTGTACCTTCGAAGCCATGCCAAGCGCCCCTATGCAAACTCGATGGGAACGATTCAAGCTGTGGCTGGCCCGGCGCATCTCGAACCGAAAGTATTGAGCAGTGGTTTGAGGATTTGAGTCGTCCCGCCGAGAAATAACCGCGAGGTGCCTCATGAACGATGCCGAACCGTCCTTCGGAAGACTCAGGCGCTACCAGTTCACCCGACCAGCTGACACCGTTCTAGAGATTGGCTAGTTCAATGGTGATCACACAGTTGAAGCAAGGGCTCGCGAGCTGCCAAAGTCGAATGCCAGCCCCATTGTGGTCAAACGCCACAGCGCATCTCTTATCCCGGCGGAGCGAAGAACTCCAGAGCGATGTTGTCCGGATCACGGAAGGACAAGCCGGAACCGTAGGGGGCATCGATGATGCCGCCATTTTCGATACCGAGCGCGTTGAGCTTGGATTCCCATTGCTCGAGCTCCGCCCTGTTCGCGCAGGCAAAGGCGAGGTGATCGAGACCAGGACGCCGTTCGTCGAAGGGCTCTGATCCGTGTGGGTCAGGGAATTGGTGGATGCCAACCAACGTCTGGCTGCCCAGAAGCCACACGACGTGGTGGAACGGGCCCGTGTCCTCATCGATGACCGGTGGAGCGCCGAATAGCTCCTGATACCAGGGCCGACTCTGAGCAAGGTCCGTGACGGTCAGCGCCACATGCGTGACGCCAGGGAAGTCGGACATGAGTACCTCCTTAGAGCGCTGTGCTCATCAACATAGTCCCGTGCGATCCGCAGGGTTCAGGTGGTGACCCATAGGTCAGGGTCTGCGTTGCGGCTCCATCGGGGATTTGGCGGAGCCGACCTAGCGTGGACTTCCGGGACATTTCGTCGGCGTTCCGAACTGGCCGTCGCGCTGCCGTCTGCCCCTCGATGCCGGAGCTGAACCCCCTAGACGCCTCAGTTGAGGAGCCGTTCGGTTGGCAGCGCGCTGAGCGGAGGTCCGCTTGCCTCTGCGCTCGGCGCTGTGCCGGCGGGGAGCGGCGAGCGCCGGATCGCCTTTGCCGTCCATGTACCCACCGCGACAGTGGCCGTGAGCACCGGGATGAGAAACAGGGCGGTGCGCAGTGTCGTCGATGATGCGATTGCGCCGATCACGACCGGCCCCACGACAAAACCGGCCCAACCACAACCGGCTACCAAAGTGACCGCTCTTCCCGTGTTCACGTTGCCCACCGCTCCGGCCGCCCTGAGGGTCATGGGGACGACGCTTCCGAGTCCCGCCCCGAGCAGGGCGAACCCAACCAGCACGCTCACGGGGCGGGCGACGACGAGACCGCCGGCGAATCCGAGGGTGGCGATCACGGCGAGCAAGGGGAGTAAATGGTGGGGGGCGAACCTGGTGAAGAGGCGATTACCGAAGAGCCGAACCGCCAGCATGGCCAAGGAATAGACCGCAAAGCCCATTCCGGCCACGAGGGCGACGGCGTGCAGCGAGTTGCGGAGATAGACGGCAGCCCAATCGGCTGCAGCACCCTCGCAGAGCATGTCGGCGAAGGCGATGCCCCCAAGGACAATGAGCACCACCTGCAGTACGCCGTGGCGCCCGTCGTGACTGCGTCTCGAGGATTCGGGGTCATCGCCTACCCGCTGGTCGGGGATCATCCTGGTCGTGAGCCAGCCCACGACCAGGAGGCACGGTATCGCCAGGATCAGCAGCTGTTCGCTCAGCGAGACGCCCAGGCCCACCGCACACGCTCCGACGACCGCACCAGCGAGGGCGCCACTACTCCACGATCCATGGAAACCTGGCATCAACACGCGGCCGGAAAACCGCTCGACCGAGATCGCCTGGGTGTTCATCGACACGTCGAGCAGCCCCTGGAAGAAGCCCCAGAGTAGGAACACAACGAAGAAGGTTCCGAACGAACCGGTGAGCCCGAGGAATGGTCCCGAAACGCAATACCCGAACAGGGCCAGGCGGACCATCGGCCGGCTTCCCAGTCCCGGCAGCATGCGCGCTGCCACGCCTATGGCCAGGACGGAGCCGAGGGGGGCTCCGAGCAGGGCGAATCCGAGCCGGGCGTCGTTGAGGCCGAGATGCTGCTGCAGCTGCGGTATGTGGGCCGTCCAGGAGGCGAACAAGAAGCCCTGCGCGAAGAAAACGGCAATGACGGCCAGCCGAGGCCAGCGATCCAATGGCGCTGATGCCGTTCGACGGTTCAAGCGCGGAATCGGGGTCAGACGCAGCGGATATCGACTCCCATCGCTCGCAACTCCTCCACCCTCCGTTGGTCGGCTCCGGCATCGGTCAGGACGATGTCGATCTCGTCGAGATCGCAGACGTGTCCGAACGCCACTCGCCCGATCTTCGAGGAGTCGGCCACGGCGATGACCCGCTGCGAGCATCTGGCGGCGGCGCGCTTGACCGCCGTCTCGGCGAGAAAGTGGGTCGTCATGCCCGCCTTGGCGTCGATGCCGCAAGGGCCCATCACGTACGTGTCGAATCGGAGCTGAGAAAAAGAAGGTTCGGCGAGGCTCCCCGTCAACGACAGCTCTCCCGGACGGACCTCGCCACCCGGTAGGAGGAGTTGAATTCCCGGGCACTCGTGCAGCTCGAACACTGGCCTGAGGGCGAGCGGCATGACGGTCAACCGTCGGCTCCGGAGTGCTCGTGCCACCTCCATGACGGTGGTACCACCATCGAGGATGACCGTCTCACCGTCGGCCAAGAGGTTGGCCGCAGCGGCGCCTATCGCCGCCTTAGCGTCGGTGAAGTCGAGGGCGCGGATGCCGTAGGGGGTCTCCTCGGCGCTCAGGACGACACTCGCCGCCCCGCCGTGCACACGACGGAGGCCTCCATTGCGTTCCAGCGACTCGAGATCGCGACGCACGGTCATCTCAGAGCAATCCAGCGCATCGGCCAGTTCCCCGACCAGTACTGGACTGCGTTGGCGGAGCGCTTGCAGGATCATCTGGTGACGGGCCTGCACATCCATTGTGTTCATACTAACATAGTTGATGTGCGTTCTCCCAATGGCGTCGGGCGCTCCCCGGCCGAGGCAGTGGTGTTCGACGTGGGCGGTGTCTTGCTCGATTGGAACCCCCGGCACCTCTACCGCAAGCTGTTCGCGAAGCAGGCGGAGATGGAGTGGTTCCTCGTCGAGGTCTGTTCGCCGGCGTGGCATGCGCCCCACGACCGGGGCGTCCCGACCGCGGCATCGTGTGCCGAGCTCGCCTCCAGGCATCCCGAGTGCTCTGAGCTGATCCGGGCCTGGTCGAGTCGCAGCGAGGAAATGGTCGGTGGCGTCAACGCCGGGTCTGTAGAGGTCCTCCGGGCAGTGAGAGAAACCGGGCTGCCGTGCTATGCGCTCACAAACATGGAGGCGGAAACGTATCCGCTCCGTCTTGGGCGATTCCCGTTTCTCGGTTGGTTTGACGGTACGGTCGTCTCCGGTCGGGAAGGGGTTGCGAAGCCCGAGCCCGCCATCTTCAGACGACTGCTCGACCGTTTCGGCCTGACCCCGAACACGACGTTGATGATTGACGACACCGAGGAGAACCTCGAGACGGCCAGCGAGTTGGGGATCCAGACCGTCCTGTTCCGCTCGTCGCGCCAACTGCGGGCAGAGCTTGAGGCTGTCGGGGTCCTGGCCCGATCTCTCGGGGATGACGTACCACACTCCGACACGTCAGGCCGGTAAGGAAGCTCTGCTCCGCCGAGCACTTCTGAGTATTTCGCGACGTCTTCGGGCTGATCCCCGTACCGCAGTGTCCATCCGACGGAGCCCTCTGGCTCAATGGAGGAGACTGGACACCACGTTGATCACGAGGGCAACGATCACCGCCCCGAACAAGTACGAGAGCAGGGCGTGAGAGAGGGCAATCCTCCGAATCCCCTTGGTCGTCAGATTCGTGTCAGAGACCTGGAACGTCATGCCAATGGTCAAGGCTAGGTACGCGAAGTCCAAGTAGGTGGGCGGATCGTCCTCGTTGAAGTCGATTCCACCCACAGGCCGGGAGTAGTAGGACCGGGCATATCGCAGCATGAAGACGGTATGGACCAATCCCCACGACAACGTCACACTCAACAGTCCCAGAGCGATCAGATACGCCTTCGTGGCTCCCGTCGCGTTACCGGCGCGGATCAGGGCCATCCCAACGGCAGCCAGCAGAGCGACCCCAGTCAACAGGATGATGACTTCGGTAAGCCGGAGACTCGGATCCTCCCTGCTGGCGCGCCTCTCGCACTCTTCGGCATCCAGATCCCCAACGGCCCACCAGATCCAGGTGATGAGGCAGAGTGAACT
>DATNLP010000144.1:0-5162 GCA_035602795.1 Acidimicrobiales bacterium
CCGCCTGCTATCAAGCCACGAATGAGCGTCCGTCGGTCGATCTTTCCGGCGAGAAAGCCCTGGGTAAGTTCGCCCTCAGTCACAGCCGCCTCCGGTTCCAGGTTTGCTTGGAGGGTCCGAAGATCTCCGACGTCCCAACATGGGTTACTTGCACGCTATACCGTCATTACAAGCAGTCAAGGCCCTTTTTTGTGCAGCCGTTACCAAGAGTTTGTGCAGTCGTTGTGAAATGGGTTGACAAAAGACAGGGCCAGTTAATCGTGCTCACGAGCACGGACGGTCGTGCCCTCCGAACTGAGACGCCGAAGCCTCTGCTGGGGCTACGAATGCGCAGCTTTCGGACGACCTGTACCACCCGGGAGGTATCGGTGGGAGCGATTCTCGCATGGTGTTGTAGGCCTTGCGCCATTTCTCGGAGTCGGAGTCCGCCATTTGCTTTAGCCGGGTGGGAGGAACGGTGAAGCCAGCAGGCGCCTTCGAGCGACAAGAACTCGAGCACCGACCGAACAACTTTCTTAGGGTCTTCGACCATCTCGTCGTACACCCGTTGTGGGCTACGACCCCGTGGTCGTCGAAGTACTACGCCCACCTACCTTGTTCCGGGAGATGAGATCTCCAGCGATACCACCTGGAGGAAGTCGGGATAGCTGGGTCGGACGACGTCCCTGGACTCCCCGGCGGAACTCCCACCAGACGTTCGACATGAGCGCGCGGTACTACGAGATGGCCTGTCGCGCAGAGTTCCGCCGGGTGAGATGGACATAACGTGGATCGGGCAACCAACTAGCGACCAAGTCAGCCCAGCGCGCCTTACCGGGTATCGCCTCGAGCGCTATCGACAACCTCGTGAAGTCGTAGGGCTGGAGTTTGATGCTGAAAACACGTGGCTCGACCGATGCGGTGGCGAAGATGGCATTCAGATACTCGACGGTGATCTCACGACTGTCCGAACCCAGCTTGTGCGAGAACGTCCGGACGAAGTCTCGACGGAAGAATTCTCGTGGTTCGTCGGCCAGCCCGGTCGCGGACAGGAGATTGGCGAGAAGCCAGCTTCCAGTGCGAGGCGTCGCGATCAGGCACGACATTCGCGGTGGCACGACCGTGGGGCCTGCTGGCTCGGCATGGTGATTAGCGGGCGCTCGATCTGACCTACCACCGATGTCGAGGCCGAGCGGGAGACAGGGGTTCGCCTGACGACGAGGGCGGCTGTTGCCGTTTGCATCCGAGCGGCCGAACTAGCGCCGACCGAAGGAACTCAGCGGTCCCTCCAGTATCTCCAGAAGACTTGCCTCACGCTTGGGGGAGACGCCCCGCGTCACACGCAACCGTTTCTGCTCACGGCACTGGTCCCATTGGAGCACTTCGGACGCCGTGCCGACCAGGGGTCGGTTGACAAGCCCCGCGGCACGTGCCCGGTCGTTGGCCACGCGGTATAGGCCGTCGTGCCGCTCCGATGGGAGGATTTCAAGAGGCAGTCGCAGCCGGTGCTCGTCGAGGAAAGCCTGGGGGGCCCACACCACTCTGGATGAGGTGCCGGCTGCATCGGCGCACGCCTGGAGCATGTCGGCGAACGTCACCGGCTGATCGGGGCCAGCCGCGTTGAACACGCCTGTCGTCGAAGAGGCGACCAGCTCGACCACGAAATTTGCATGGTCGCGGGCGTGAATCAGCTGAACGGGTTGGTCCGGACGCGACGGCGCCAATACTGGGGTCCCGCGGGCGAGCCGGCGCACCCAGTAGGTGAATCGGTCGGTGTTGTCGTGGGGTCCGGCCATGGTGCAGGCCCGGACGATCAGGTGCGTATCGGGGAAGGCCTGCCGCAGCTCCGATTCGCAGAGCGCCTTGAGCCCGCCGTACGTGGTGCTGTTGACGACCTCTGAGGCGGGGTCGTCCAGCACAACGACTGGGGCGTCCTCATCGATTCGGTCCGAGTCGAGATCGCGATAGGTCGAGGGCGTCGATATGAAGGCGTAGAGACCAACCCGGTCAGCGAGCAGGCCGGCTGCTTCCCGCACCATCCTGGGGAGCAAGGCGCTCACGTCGATGACGGCATCCCATTCCCCGTGCTCCAGTTCTCGAAGTTCGGAGTTGCTGCGGTCGCCGCGGAGACGCTGGACCGACTGGAACAGGTTGGGATTTGTCAAGCCCCTGTTGAAGACGGTCACTCGGTGCTCGGAGGCGAGTGCCGAGGCCACGATATGGCGACCCACGAAGCTGGTGCCGCCGAGAACGAGCAGGCGCACGATTTGTGAGACTAGTGGAGTTCGTCTCGATCAAGGGCAAGAGCATCACCGGCTCGCGAGCCAAGACGTCCGGTTGGATCTGGCCGATGGAAGCGTCTAGCAGCTCTCGGACTTTCGCTCCTACCACCGGAAGCCCGTAGTCGGAGTCCTCAGCATTGCTTTGGCTGCATCCTTGGGGTCCAACCCGGCAGGAAACCAGGTGAGCCTTGCGGCGGCGGCGACCTTTGCTACACGTCCTCGGCTGTCGCAAATGCAACCCGGTGACCGCTCGGGGGAATGCCGCTTAGCGGGATGATTAACGTGATCAGCTGCCGTAGGCCGGGGCACGATTCGACTCGCTGCCAGGGGTGGCATCCCAGGAGGTGCTCCCTGAGTCGTCGACGGCAACGATGGCGGACCCAGACCACCGCCACTTTTCGGGCAACGCGGCCAGATTGTCGTGAAGGGCTCGATAAACGGTGAGCCACTCCTCGGTTCGTTCGTCGGCTTGGCGCCGGAGCCGGCCCGGAGGAAGAACGATAGGCCCGTGGGGAATTTCAAGGAATTCGAGAACTTCCTCGACCGTATGCTCCAAGTCTTCGATGATTGCCTCGTACACGACCTCGAGCCTCGGGATGTCGTGGTGATAATCGAGAAGTGCTCGCCAGCGGCGTTCGTCTTCGATGAGCATCTCCTCGCACCATCGGATCTGCTGGAAATCAGGGTCCGGCTCAGTCGAAGGGTCCCGAGACTCTCCCAGATCCCACCACTTTCGGAGTTGCACGGCTCGCCAATACGAGATTGCCTGCCTAGCGGTGTCGGCCCGGGTGAGGTGGACGCAGTGGAGGTCGGGGAAGAACTCCTGGAGGATCGTCCCGGCCTCCTTTGGCCATGAGCCCGGGAGCGCTCGAAGCCGCGTGACAAAACGGTGCAGCTGGCTCCAGTGCATCTTGGCCGAGAAGATTCCGTCCTCAGTTGTCCCGTAGGCCATTGCCGCTTCGATAAAGCGGAGGTGGGACGCATCGGTGTCGAGTCCGAACTCGCGCGACCACGCTTCAAACCCCTCCCAGCCGAAGTACTCCTGCGGTTCACCGACGAGGTCCGCTGCCTGGAGCGCCTCAGCCAATAGCCAGCTACCCGTTCTCGGGGTCGTCACGATCAAGCAACAACGGCGAGGGATGAGCACCACTCACGCGCCCCCTCGTTCATACGACTTCGTCGTCATAGTCCCACATGAGCACGAGACGCCCCGTCTCGTGGCTTTTGATTAGCGATTCGATGATCGATGTGACTCGTGACAATGTGACGATCCTTGGAACTGGAGCCGGGGCGACCGTGTTCACCCGAACACTGAACGGTCGTAACTCCTCGGCCAGCCGTAAGGACAGCATGTTTTGGGCTGCCCCGGCCCAATAATAGGCGCGGTGGCCCTTTCGACCAAGAGGGTGGCGGGCGCGTGTTGGTGGCCTGGGCTCCCCTTCCCGATCGTTCTTGAACTTCGAACTAACGCCGCCCGATGACCGGGTGACGAATCTCGCTGACTGCTAGTCGTCTCCTTCGGGAAAGAACTGGAACGACAGTCGATCAGGATGGGCGAGCTCGCAAGCGCTCTACAACGATGACGCGGGCACGTAGGACGCCGAAGTCTTCGCGGATCGAACGCAGACCCCAAACGCTCGGCCGCTTCGCCAAACGCCTTCTCGACTCGATCGCGGTCGGGCAGGTCGGAGGCCGCGGTCCCGTCGGGTCGGGCCTCCGAGGGCCTCGAGCCGGGTAATCGCGTCGGCCGGCGACGATTCACAAAGCTGAGTTGGCGAACAGGCGCCTTCGATTGGCGGGGCACTCGGCGATCGCCTCCCTTTTGGTTGCTAGAGCGCTGAAGGTCGCCGACGCTAACCAACTAAAGGCTCCCCACCGTGCCTATTGCGGAGAGCGCTTGTTCCGCGAGTTCAGGACGGCATATGAGCACATCTGGCAACCACGGATCCTCGTGGTTGTAGGTGATCTCCGAACCGTCTCCGCGTGAGACATGCAATCCGGCACACTTTGCGACTGCGACGGGAGCAGCCGAATCCCACTCGTACTGTCCACCCGAATGGAAGTAGATGTCGGCATTGCCGAGAACGACGGCCATGGCCTTTGCCCCGGCGGAACCCATTGAGACCAATTCAGCTCCGAGCACGGACGCAAGTTCTACGACCGAGGTTGGCGGGCGAGTTCTGCTCACAACTAATCGCACAGCACCATTCGAGCGGTTTGCATACGGCGGATTGGCAGTCGACAAGACGACTCCAAGTCCGGGTAGCGCGACGGCTCCGACGATCGCCCGACCTCTATGGGCAAGCGCGACATGAACGGCCCAATCGTCCCGAGGAGGTTCACCGAATTCTCGAGTTCCATCGAGCGGATCGATGATCCAAACTCTGTCCCGGGTAAGGCGTGTCAGGTCGTCCTTCCCCTCCTCTGAAAGGAGACCGTCCTCGGGGTGGAGCCGGGAGATCTCTTGGGCGAGGAACTCGTGTGACTCCGCGTCCCCCCTGTTCCTGGCCTCGTCTGCGGTCATGGTCTCGCCGATTCCCATCCGTAAGCGAACAAGAAGCCGTCCAGCCTCTCCTGCGAGATGGGCCGCTTCCAAATGGTCCATATGGTCAACTGACGAGGCCATTTTCACTCCTGTGCTTAACCGACGATAGATCCCTGCGGGATCACAGCAAAGTGAAGGCCTAGTGCCCATCGAGGACTGGGTTGATTTGGATCATTGTTAGGTTCGAAAAATTGTTTCGCGGGAGTCTGGCACCGAGTCCCGGCACGGACGACCCGAGAATCGCCGAGATCGCGGCTTTGGGACAAGGCAACGAGGAGTGTCTTCGACGGATCGATCAACCCGTGAGCACCTCGCTGCCGGACCCGCCAGTCCAAAGGCGTCCGGGGCTATACGGG
>DATNLP010000146.1:0-6855 GCA_035602795.1 Acidimicrobiales bacterium
GCCGTAGTTGAAGATGCCGCCGTCCGCCGCCACGAGCCAGTAGCCCTTGCCGTTGGGGGTGGATGCCATGCCGACGATGGGCTCGTTCAGCACCAGGCTGCCGGTGCTCCCGTAGAAACCGGCGTCGCCGTAGGCGAAGACGCCGCCGTCGATGGCGCCGAGCCAGTAGCCCTTGGCGTCGGGCGTCAGGGCCATGGCCACGATGGGGCCGTTCAGCGGAAGGCTGCCGGCCGAGCCTTCGAAGGTGGCGTTGCCGAACGCGAACACCCCGCCGTCCGCACTGGCCAGCACGTAGCCGCCGCCGTTGCTCGTGGCGGCGCCGGCGAAGATGGGGGAGTTGAGGGGCTGCGGCAGGTTGGGTGCCGTCTCCGACACGTTGCCGAAGCCGATCATGCCGGTGTCGTCGTAGACGTGCGCCAGCTCCGGCGCGGCGGCCGCCGGCGCCGCCGGGGATGTCGCGGCGAGCACCAGGCCGGGCGCCAGCAGCGCCGCCACCGCCAGGGTGGCGAGCCACGCCCGCGCGGCCGGGCGAGCCTCTCCGCTGCGGCCGGCACCCGTTACGCCACGGTGTCCGACCACGACCACGATTGTGCACGCTGGGTTTCCTGCCCGGGCGAGGAAGCGATTACGAAGTCGTTACGAATCGGTCCCACAACGTGGGTGTCGGCCCGAAACAACCCCCCGGGGGCCACCACGACGCCGTGTGGGCGCTTTGCTCACCACCACGGCAGAATGGGCCGATGACCCCGGATTCCTCGCACCCTGACACCTTCGGCACCCGGACCGACCTGGTCGTCGGCGACCGCACCTACGAGATCTTCTCCATCACGGCGCCCGCGCTGGCCGATCGGCACGACATCGAGCGGCTGCCCTACTCGATCAAGGTGCTGCTCGAGAACCTGCTGCGCCACGAGGACGGACCGCACGTGACGGCCGACGACATCGTGGCGGTGGCCGGCTGGGGGGCCAACCCCGAGGGACACGGACAGGGCGCGGGGGACGCCGCCCACGAGATCGCGTTCACCCCCGAGCGCGTCCTCATGCAGGACTTCACGGGTGTGCCCGGGGTGGTCGACCTGGCTGCCATGCGCGACGCGCTGGCCCGCCTCGGTGGTGACGCGTCCAAAGTCAACCCGCTCGTCCCGGTCGAGCTCGTCATCGACCACTCCGTCATCATCGAACGCTCGGGCGACGCCGAGTCCTACGACGAGAACGTCTCGGTCGAGTACTCGCGCAACCTCGAGCGCTACCAGCTGCTGCGATGGGCCCAGGGCGCCTTCCGGGACTTCCGCCTCGTGCCGCCAGGCACGGGCATCTGCCATCAGGTCAACCTCGAGTACCTGTCGCGGCTGGTGTTCGCCACCGACGACGGCCGCGCCTTCTGCGACACGCTCGTCGGCACCGACTCGCACACGGTGATGGTGAACGGGCTGGGCGTGCTCGGCTGGGGTGTGGGCGGGATCGAGGCCGAAGCCGCCATGCTCGGTCAGCCGCTGTCCATGCTGCTGCCGCCCGTGGTCGGGCTGCGCATCTCCGGTGAGACCAAGCCGGGCATCACCGCCACCGACGTGGTGCTGACGGTGACCGAGCTGCTGCGCGACCACGGCGTGGTCGGCGCCTTCGTCGAGTGCTACGGCCCGGGCGTCGCCGCGCTGCCGCTCGAGACGCGGGCGACCATCGGCAACATGAGCCCCGAGTACGGCGCCACCTGCACCATGTTCCCCATCGACCAGGTCACGCTCGACTACCTGCGATTCACGGGGCGCGACGAGGAGCACCTGGCCCTGGTCGAGTCCTACGCCAAGGCCCAGGGCCTGTGGCACGACCCCGGCGCGCCCGAGCCGGCGTACTCCGAGCATCTCAGCCTCGATCTGGGCGACGTCGAGCCGTCCCTGGCCGGCCCGGCCCGGCCCCAGGACCGGGTGGCCCTGGCCGCCGCCCGCGACTCGTTCCGGCTGGCCATCGACCGGACGCCGGCCAGCGCCCCGACCGAGCCGGCGGCGGCGCCCCACCATCAGATGCAGGACGGCGACGTCGTCATCGCCGCCATCACCAGCTGCACCAACACCTCGAACCCGCAGGTCATGGTCGGCGCCGGGCTGCTGGCCCAGAAGGCGGTCGAGCGCGGGCTGCGGTCCAAGCCGTGGGTCAAGACGTCGCTCGCCCCCGGCTCGCGCGTCGTCATCGACTACCTCCGGCGCGCCGGCCTCATGGAGCCGCTGGAGGAGCTCGGCTTCTACCTCGTCGGCTACGGCTGCACCACCTGCATCGGCAACTCGGGTCCGTTGCTCACCGGGGTGAGCGAAGCGGTCAAGGAGGGTGACCTGGCCGTGGCCGCCGTGCTGTCGGGCAACCGCAACTTCGAGGGGCGCATCCACCCCGACGTGCGCCTGAACTACCTCGCCTCGCCGCCGCTCGTGGTCGCCTACGCGCTGGCGGGCACCATGGACACCGACCTGACCACCGAGCCCATCGGGCACGACGCCGACGGCAACGCCGTCCTGCTCTCGGACATCTGGCCCTCCATGGAGGAGGTGAGTGCGACGATCCGCGAGTCGCTCACCTCCGAGATGTTCCGCACCCGCTACGCCGCCGTGTTCGACGGCGACGAGTACTGGCAGCAGGTCACGGTGGCGCAGGGCGAGACCTACGCCTGGCAGGACGACTCGACCTACGTCAAGAACCCGCCGTTCTTCGAGACGATGACCATGACGCCCGATCCGTTGACCGACATCGTCGACGCCCGGGTGCTGGTCCGGGTGGGTGACAGCGTCACCACCGACCACATCTCCCCCGCTGGCTCCATCGGTCCCGCCACGCCGGCCGGGCGCTACCTGGCCGAGCACGGCGTGGCCCGTCAGGACTTCAACTCCTACGGCGCCCGGCGCGGCAACCACGAGGTGATGATGCGCGGCACGTTCGCCAATGTCCGGCTGCGCAACCTGCTGGCGCCCGGCACCGAGGGCGGCGTCACGCTGCACCTGCCGGACGGGTCGGAGACTTCGGTGTACGAGGCGGCCATGCAGTATGCCGAGGAGGGTGTCCCGCTGATCGTGCTGGCCGGCCGCGAGTACGGCACCGGCTCCAGCCGCGACTGGGCGGCCAAGGGCACGGCGCTGCTCGGGGTGCGGGCCGCCATTGCGCAGAGCTTCGAGCGCATCCACCGCTCCAACCTCATCGGCATGGGCGTGGCGCCGCTGCAGTTCTACAAGGGCGACTCGGCCGACAGCCTGGGCCTCACCGGACACGAGCGCTTCACCATCACCGGCCTGGACCTGCTCAACAAGGGCGAGCTGCCCAAGGAGCTCACAGTGAGGGCGACGGCCGACGACGATTCGCTCACCGAGTTCCGGGTGATCCTGCGCATCGACACGCCCATGGAGGCCGAGTACTACCGCCACGGCGGCATCCTCCAGTACGTGCTGCGCCAAATGGCGGGCTGAGGGCGCTCAACCCTCGAGCTCGGCCAGCAGCTTCTTGGGCGCACGGCGCCGCCACGACTCCATGAGCAGCTCGCGCACCAGGGCGGACGTGGCTTGGCGGAGCACCACGCGGCAGCCCGCCAGCTTCTTGCCCCACCACAGTTCCTCGACGGCGCCGGGGAACTCGGCGCAGTAGGCCGCAACCTCGTCCGCCTCGAGGAAGACGTGCACCCGACCGCCCTCCGGCGGCACCGTGGCGAAGATCTTGCCGGCCACCCGGAACGAGGTCATGTCGTGGTGCGGTGCCTCGGCGGACGCGGGCAGCGACAGGGCGATGCGCCGGACGGTGGTCAGGCTGACACCCATCAGCGTGCGGGCGCCGCCCCGGCCAGGGCGACGAAGCGCCGCACGATCCCGTCGCCCGCCCGGCTCACGTGCGCCACGTCCACGGCCCGCACGTAGACCCCGGGCGGGAGATGCGGCCCCCAGTGCGCCACCAGGCTCCCCGTCACCTCCACGTGGAACTGGAGGCCGTAGGCGCATGCGCCGGCGCGGAAGGCCTGGTTCTCGTAGAGCTCGCTGCGGGCCAACCGCACCGCGCCGTCGGGGAGCGAGAAGGTGTCTCCGTGCCAGTGCACGCACGGCAGCGGCGTCGGGGCCGGGCCGAGCACCGGGTCGCCGATGGCGTCGGCGGTCAGGTGCACCTCACCGACGCCCACCTCGGGCGTGAGGCCCGTCACCACCTCGCCGCCGAGCGCGGCCGCCAGCTGCTGGGCGCCCAGGCAGATGCCGAGCACGGGCAGCCCCGCGCCCACGGCCCGGCACAGCAGCGCACGTTCGTCGGCCAACCAGGGCAGGTCGTCGTGCACGCTCATCGGGCCTCCCATGACCACGAGGCCGGCCATCCCCCCCTCCGAGCCCGGTGGCGGCACGGCTTCCCCGCGGTCGATACGCACCACGGACAGGTCCGCGCCCGAGTCCGCGACGGCGGATGCCACCGAGCCCGGACCCTCGTGGGCCACGTGCTGCAGCACCACCCAGGGACGGCTCATCGGGGGCCTAGGGAATGCGGGTGACCCGGAAGAGCTCGGCCGACGAACCCGCCGGCAGGCCGGCCCGCTCGGCCATGGCCCGGGCACCGGCGTGCACGCGCTCGGACATGCCGTCGGGGTCGCCGATCTGGCTCTTGTGGCACATCAGCGCAGCCACCTTGCGTTCAATGGTGGCCGTCGTGTCGACGGCGACGGCGGCGTTCGGCCCGCCCGGGCCCATGAGCCACAGCTCGGTGACGGTCCAGGGCTCGAGTCCCTCCTCGTCGAGGAGCTCGGGGTGAGCGAAGGGGTTGCGGGCGTCGGGGTACACCGCGCACACCGCCGCCTCCCCCGCCGCCAGGTGGTCGGGATGGCTGGCGAAGATGAAGTCCCAATTGCGCTCGGGCGACTGGGTGAGCACCCGCTCGGGCCGCACCTGGCGGATGACCCGGCTGATGTCGCGGCGCAGCCCGATGGTCGGTTGCAGCATCCCGTCGGCGTGTCCGAGGAAGTGCACGTCGGTCACGCCGACGGCGGCGGCGGCGGCGCGTTGCTCGTCCTGGCGCAGGACGGCCATGTCGGCGCGCGACAGGTCCCGGTCCGAGCCGCCGGCCTCGCCGTTGGTCACGACGCAGTAGGTGACCTCGAGGCCGGCAGAGGTGAAGGAGGCCACCGTGCCGGCGGACCCGAAGTCGACGTCGTCGGGATGGGCCGTCACCACCAGGACGCGGCGGACGCCGTCGTCGGGCGACCAGAGCGGTATCGGCGTGACCTCGCTCAGAGAACGCTCTCTTCGGGTTGCGGCGTCCACGCGGCCAGGTCGGCCAGCCGCGGATCGTTGGAGAACATCTCGACGATGGGGATGCGCAGGGCCAGGCGCCGCTGGATGACCTCCATCTCGACCAGCTGGTTCCACAGTGCCAGGCTCACCACGACACCGGCCTTGCCGGCCCGGGCCGTACGACCCGAGCGGTGCAGATAGGCCTTGTGGTCCTCGGGCGGGTCGAAGTGGATCACGGCGTCGACGCCCTCGATGTGCAGGCCCCGGGCCGCCACGTCGGTGGCGACGAGGACGCTGAGCTTTCCGTTGGAGAAGTCGGCCAGGGCGCGTTCCCGGTTGGCCTGGCGCAGGTCGCCGTGGATGGCGGCGACGCGCACGCCCTCCTTGCCCAGGTTGTCGACCAGGCGATCGGCGCCGCGCTTGGTGCGCACGAAGATCAAGGATTTCTCCTGAGCCCGGCAGATGGCGGCGACCACCTTCACCTTGTCCATCTGGTGCACCTGCAGGAACCGGTGCTCCATCAGCGTCACCGTTTGCGTCGATGAAGCCACCTCGTGGAAGACGGGGTCGGTCAGATAGCGCTTGACCAGCATGTCCACCGCGCCGTCGAGGGTGGCAGAGAAGAGGAGCGTCTGGTGCGCCTGGTCGAGGCGTCGCAATACCCATTCGACCTGGGGCATGAAGCCCATGTCGGCCATGCGGTCGGCCTCGTCGAGCACCAGCGTCTCGAGCTGGTCGACGGCAATTTCGCCGCGGTCGCCCAGGTCGATCAGTCGGCCCGGGGTGGCGATCACGACGTCGACGCCCTTGCGCAGCTTCGCCACCTGCCGGTCGATGTCGGCGCCGCCGTAGACGGCCACGGCCCGCAACCCGAGCGTCTTGGCCAACGGACTGATCACGTCGTGTACCTGGACAGCCAACTCGCGCGTCGGCAGCAGGACCAGCGCCAGCGGGCGGGCGGGACGGGTCGGCTCTCGGGGCCCCTGCGCCTGGCGGGTCGCCTTGGCGCGTTGCAGGAGCGGCACGCCGAAGGCCAGGGTCTTCCCGGAGCCGGTCTTGGCCTTCCCGCAGACGTCACGGCCGGCCAGCGCGTCGGCCACGGTGAGGGCCTGGATCGGGAAGGCGCTGACGATGCCCTCGTCGGCCAGCGCCCTCGTCAGTTCGGGGGAGACGCCGAGGGATTCGAACGTCCTGGCGGTCTCGTAGGTGTCGCCGCCGGGGACGGATTCGTCCCCAATCGCGACAGTACCGGCGTACGCGCCGGTCACGGCTTCAACGGTCATCGACCCGCTCTCTCTGTTGTGACGGCGGGACCGTGCGCCAGCCAGAGAAAGGAGGATCGGCCCCGACTCACCGGCCCCTGCCGGTGGTCGCAAACAGCATTGTACCAGTCCAGGGCAGGTCTCATGTCGATTGTGCCAAAGTGAGGCTCCTCCGCCGAACCCAAGGAGCGCACGATGGCCAAACTCGAGAAGGGCGCCACCGCCCCCGCTTTCACCCTGCCCGACCAAGACGGCAAGCCCGTCAAGCTCTCGGACTACAAGGGCCAGCGGGTCATCGTGTACTTCTATCCGGCCGACGATACGCCCGGGTGCACCAAGGAGGCGTGTCAGTTCAACGA
>DATNLP010000153.1:0-6735 GCA_035602795.1 Acidimicrobiales bacterium
CTCCGTCGAGCGTGGCGTCTTCGTCGCCCGTCCCGGTCGCGGCGGCGCCGAGCCAGCAGGCCGCGGCCCCGTCGCCCGCCCCGGCCCCCACTCCGACCACGACGCCGACGACCCAGCCGACCCCGACCCCGACCCCGACGACGGTGCCGCCCCCGGTCACCTCCACGTCTGGCGCGTCGCCCGCCAAGTGATGACGGCCACGACGACGGCGGCCGTGTTGGGGTCGGTGCGCGCCATGGCGTGCGACGTGACGATCCACGGATCGCCGACACCCGGTGTCGCCGAGACGGATGTCGCTGGTGCACTGAGCCGGTTCACCGACGTCGACCGGGCGTGCACGCGGTTCAATCTCGAGAGTCCCCTGATGCGGGTCAACGCGCGGCCCGACCGGTGGCACGAGGTACCCGAGACGTTGCTTCACGCCGTTCAGGAGGCGCACGCGGCGTACCAGCGCACCCACGGATGGTTCGACCCCCGGGTCCTGCGCACGCTCGTCGGCCTCGGTTACGACCGCAGCCTCCCGTTCGAGGCCGGCGGCGTCGCCACGTCCGCCGTGGCCGTGCCCTCGTCCGCCCGGGGCCCCTGGAGGCCCCGCTTTCGCGGCGGCCCAGGGCCGCAGGTCCATCTCGGAGGCGAGCCGATCGATCTCGGTGGGATCGGCAAGGGGTTGGCGCTGCGGTGGGCATCGGAGCGCCTCGAGCAGGTGGTCGACGACTACCTCATCGATGCCGGCGGGGACTGTGTGTGCCGGGGCCGCGGACCCGACGGCGACGGTTGGCGGGTCGGTGTCGAGGACCCGCGTGGTGGGACCCACCCACTCGTCGTGGTCGAGCTGAGGGATCTGGCCTGCACCACCTCGTCGATCCGGCTGCGCCGCTGGCGCTGCGGCGGGCGGAGTGTGCACCACCTCGTCGACCCGCGCACCGGACGGCCGGGAGGCGACGGGCTGCTTGCCGTCACCGTCATCGGGCCCGACGCCGCCGCCGCCGAGGTGTTGAGCAAGACGCTCTTCCTGCGTGGGCGCCGAGCCATCGCCGCCGAAGCCAGCCGGTTGGGCGTCGCCGCGTTCTGGGTGGGCAGCGACGGTCGCACGGGCGAGACGAAGCGCTTCGGTACCCGTGTGATCTGGAGGGCACAATGAGCGTGGCGCCACCGCCGGCGGCCTCGCAGGCCACGGCATCCGGTCCGCTGATCGCGCCCGCGCCCGCGCCCGGGCCCGCGCCCGCGTCGCGCCCGGTGTCGCCCGACGCACCCGCGGCAGCGGCGCGGTCCCGGGCGTGCCGCTGCGCTCGGGTGAAGGACGTGGGTGCGATCTGCGGCGTGCTGACGGTGGCCACGGGCACGGGCTACCTAGTTGCGTTGCACAGCGGCGGGGTGCTCCACGATCGCATGCTGCCGTGGATCCTGGGGCGAAGCCTCGGCCTTGCTGCGTATGTGTCGTTAAGCGCGCTGGTGGCACTGGGGATCTGGTTCCGCCATCCGTGGCGAGTCGCCCGCCGTACGCCGGGGCCCGAGGCACTCCTGCGGGCTCACGTGGCCCTCGCGGCGGGAACGATCGGTCTGCTCATCGGGCACATCTGCGCTCTCGCACTCGACCACTACGCCGGCGTCGGATGGATCGGTGTGTTCGTTCCGTGGCACGCGCAATACCGCCCGACCGCGGTTGCACTGGGGTCGCTCGCGTTCTACGGAGTGGTGCTCGTGGTGCTGACCGCCGCCCTCGCCGGCTCCGTTGCCAGGCGAATCTGGCTGCCCGTCCACGCGATAGCGGTCCCGCTCTTCTTTCTCTGCCTGGTGCACGGCCTGCTGGCCGGCAGCGACACGCACGTCATGTGGTGGCTGTACGCCGCCACCGGCGCCCTGGTTGCCGCGCTGCAGGTCAGTCGTTTCCTAGCCCACCGACCGCTCCCCGTGGAGGTGGCGTGAGCCTCCTTCAATCACTGGAGGAGCGGCCTGTCGTTCCCCTTAACGGGCCGGTGCTGGCCCGATTGGGCGGACCCGGCGCCGTGCTCTTGGCCGGACCCGCAGCCGGCGAGGGCCCTGAGCCGTTCCACGGGATGCTCGACCGCCTCGGGCCAACACCCCCGGCGATGAGCTCGGACATCATGTCGGCCATCTGGGCCAGTGAACTGCGGGGTCGCGGCGGTGGGAGCTTCCCCCTATGGCGCAAGCTGCAGGCCGCGCTCGACGCGCCGGGCACGCCGGTCGTGGTCATCAACTGCAGCGAGAGCGAGCCGGCCAGCCGCAAGGACTGGACCCTCTGCTCCTATCGACCCCACGTGGTGCTCGAGGGTGCCGCCGCCGTGGCGCGTGCCGTCGGTGCCGAAGAGGTGGTCATCCACTTGCATGGGAGGTCGATCGAACCCACTACCGCCATCCGCTGCGCGCTCCACCAGCGCGGGTCGCTCGCCGGCGATCCCGACTGGCGACTCTCCAGCGGCCCGGGTGGGTACGTCGCGGGAGAGGCGAGCGCGGTGGCGCGCTTCGTCCACTCCGGGGTGGCACTACCCCTCTCCAACTCGGTGCCCCTGGCCCGCCGCGGCCCGTCGGGCCGGCCCACCGTGGTGACCAACGCTGAGACGGCGGCGCACGTGGCCGCCCTTTTGCGGATGGGTCCGGATCGCTGGAGGGCAGCCGGCACCGAATCGTCCCCCGGTCCACAGCTGCTCACCATGGCCGGAGCCGTCCCCGAGCCGGGGCTGGTGGTGGAGCTGGTGGGGCAGGCCACCATCGGCGAGGTGCTCGAGGCCGCCGGCGTCCCGGCTCCGCCCGCAGCCGTGCTGGTGGGGGGCTACGCCGGGACGTGGCTGCAGGGTCAAGCTGCCTGGAACGCCCCGATGGACGCCACCGCCCTGCGCCGTCTCGGCGCGGCGCGCGGGTGCGGGCTGATCGGGGTGCTGCCGCATGGCGCGTGCGGTCTGGTTGAGACGGGACGCCTGACCCGGTACATGGCCGGGGAGTCCGCCGGTCAGTGCGGCCCCTGCGTCCACGGACTCCCCGTGCTGGCGACGTGTATGGATGGCCTCGCAGGCGGCACTGCCGGCCGCCGGTCGTTGAAGCGACTGCACCGCACGGCCGACGCGCTTCCGGGAAGCGGGGCCTGCAGCCACCCGGACGGCGTCGTTCGCCTGGTGCTCAGCGCGCTGAAGGTCTTCGAGCACGACGTGGTGCGGCACTGCGCCGGCAAGCCCTGCCGGGCGGCGGATCATCCGCCCGTCTTCCTGACCTCCGGCCCTGGCGGCGGTGAACTGCCATGAAGGTCATCGTCCACGTCGATCCCACCCGCTGTCGTGGGCACGGCATCTGCACCCTGTTCTTCGCCGACGGTCTGGAATTGGACCGGTGGGGATTCGGCCGGCCGCGCGAGTCCGTGCCCGAGGGTCGGCGGAGTCTGGCGCAGGCGCGCCGCGCCGCGCGGGCGTGCCCCAACGGCGCCATCTCGTTCACCGTCGAGAGGGGTAGGTCGCGCGCCTGACGGCCGGCGTGAGGGTCAGCCTCAGTACCGCCGGACCCGCACCCAGTTGATCCTTGTCATCGCGGGCAGCGGCGTCGTGCTGGCCTCGAAGCTGTCGCTGTCCACGCCTGGGACGGCGGTGAACGCCAGAAAGAAGGGCTGGTTGAAGGGTTCCGGGGCGGTGTCCGGGCCCGCCATGTCGGAGCGGTAGGTAGAGACGATTTTCGGGACGCCGTTGAAGTACACGGTCCGTGTAGAGCGCGCACACATCAGGGCGTAGGTGTTGAACCGGCCCGTCGTGGCGACGCCGGGGTCGTTGCTCAAAACAAATACGACCGCCACCCGCGACGGCAAGGCAGCGAGCGATGCGACAAGATCCCACGACATCTAAGCGTCGATGGAACCGCTCGCACCTCACTCTTCCGAATCGTCCGCCAGCTTCCACCTGGTGTGATGAAAAGCAAGGGCATCAAGGCGCAATCGTCTTCGACGGGACGTGGGTCACCATCGACCGAAGCAAACCATTTCCTTGCTTGGACGACTGTCGGAAGGGCGAGAAGAAGATCGCCCTGACGCAAATCACATCGGTGCGATGGAAGCCTCCGTCGCACCTGATCCGCGGTTATATCTCTTTCAGCTTGGACGGTTGCATGGAAACGCCCCTTCGATTTGGGAGCCAGACGATTGACGCGGCCAAGGACGAGAACCCCGTAGTCGTGGGCTACTAGCAGGAGGACGAGTTCCTAGTGCTCAAAGAGAAGATCGAGGAGTTGTTGGCACAGCATCGCGTCGCCTTCGCCGGCACAGGCCTCCGTGCCAGCTCCCGCCGGCTCCAAGGCCGTCACGCATCGTCAAGTCGTTATCGAGGCCGCCACCGTCCTAAGCCTGGATAGCTGAGAACGCGACCCTTCGTGTTGCACGCTGTTGCACGTTTGTTGCACGACGACCAATTCGGCCTGTCGCCGGTCGGTCGCTACCCTCATCGGAACCGGCTCTGACCTGCGATGTTTAGAGAGAGCGGGCGACGGGAATCGAACCCGCGTTCTCAGCTTGGGAAGCTGATGTTCTGCCTCTGAACTACGCCCGCGAGTGGCGTCCACACTATCCTCTCCCCCGCACATGAACCCCTGGTGGCGCTCGCAGATCCGCCGTCCACGGGTTCGACGACACTGAAGCGAGGAGCATTCGTGCCGGTCAGGATCATTCTGGGTATCGGGGTCACCGTCATCGGCTTCGGCATCGCAGCCAGGCGGTTCCACTGGCTGTCCCGCCTCATCCGTGCCGGCAAGCCCGACCCTTCCCGGACCCGGGGACCGATCAGCCGCAAGGCCGAGGCGGAGGTCACCGAGGTGGCCGGGCAGCGCAAGCTCCTGCAGTGGACGGTCCCGGGCCTGGCCCACTTCTTCACCATGTGGGGCTTCACCATTTTGCTGTTGACGATCATCGAGGCCTACGGCGACCTCTTCAACAAGTATTTCCACATCCCGATCATCGGCACCTGGAACTGGGTCGGCTTCATCGAGGACTTCTTCGCCTGTGCCGTCCTCGCCGCCCTGATCGTCTTCGCCATCATCCGGCTGAAGGATGCGCCGAGCCGCCTCGAGCGCAAGTCACGCTTCTACGGCAGCCACACCGGCGCCGCCTGGCTGGTCCTCCTCATGATCGCCGGCGTCATGATCACGCTCCTCCTCTACCGAGGTGCCCAGATCAACACGAGCCCGACCCAGTTCCCCTACTCGGGCTGGAGCACCTTCGCCTCACATGCCGTGGCCAAGCTGCTGCACCCGCTCGGCGCCGGCACCAACAGCGTCCTGGTCACGGTCTTCCTCATCCTGAACATCGCCATCATCTCGGGTTTCATCGTCTTCATCTCGTACTCGAAGCACCTGCACATCTTCATCGCACCCATCAATATCGCCTTCTCCCGCCGCCCGCGGGCCCTGGGCGCCCTCGGCTCCACGCCGGACATGGACATGGAGAACGTGGACGAGGACACCGTGTTCGGCGTGGGTGAGATCGGTCACTTCACCTGGAAGCAGATGCTCGACTTCGCCACCTGCACCGAGTGCGGACGCTGCCAGTCGGCCTGCCCGGCCTGGACCACCGACAAGCCGCTCTCGCCCAAGCTCCTCGTCATGAACCTGCGCGACAACATGTTCGCCTCCGCCACCCCCCTCCTCAGCGGCGAGGGCGAGCAGACCGCCCTCGTCCCCAACGTCATCGACCCTGACGTCCTGTGGGCCTGCACCACCTGCGGCGCCTGCGTCAACGAGTGCCCGGTCGACATCGAGCACATCGACGCCATCGTCGACATGCGCCGCTACCAGGTGTTGATGGATTCCGAGTTCCCCTCCGAGGCCGGCCTCATGCTGCGCAACGTCGAGAACCAGGGCGACCCCTGGGGCCTCGGCCAGGGCAAGCGCACCGAGTGGACCAACAGCCTCGACTTTGAGATCCCGGTCATCACGGGCACCATCCCCGACGACGTCGAGTACCTCTACTGGGTCGGTTGCGCCGGCGCCCTCGACGAGCGGGCCCGCAAGGGCGTCCAGGCCACGGCGCGCATGCTGCACCGGGCTGGGGTGACCTTCGCCATCTTGGGCCCCAAGGAGTCCTGCACCGGCGACCCGGTCCGCCGCCTGGGCAACGAGTACCTCTACCAGGAGCAGAGCAAGCTCAACATCGCCACCCTTGACGAGGTCGGCGCCAAGAAGATCATCGCCAGCTGCCCGCACTGCTTCAACACCATCAAGAACGAATACCCCGCTCTGGGCGGCAACTACGAGGTCATCCACCACGCCCAGCTGCTCGAGCACCTGGTCAAGGCGGGCAAGCTCGTCCCGGGCTCGGACTACTCGGGCAAGGTGACCTACCACGACCCCTGCTACCTCGGCCGGCACAACCGGATCATCAACGAGCCGCGCACGGTCCTCAGCGCCATCCCCGGGGTCGAGCAGATCGAAATGAAGCGTTGCAAGGAGCGTGGTTTCTGCTGCGGTGCCGGTGGCGCCCGCATGTGGCTCGAGGAGAACATCGGCAAGCGGATCAACATGGAGCGCACCGAGGAAGCGCTCGGCACGGGGGCCGACGTGGTGTCGACCGCCTGTCCCTACTGCATGATCATGTTGGACGACGCCGTGCGTGCCTTCGCCAAGGAGGACGAGGTGCGCGTGCTCGACCTCTCACAGCTGGTCGAGGAGTCGCTCGGTACTTAGCTGGCCACCATGCCGTAGGCCCGTTCGGGACGGACGGTGCAGATCAGGCGGCCGTCGGCCACCATG
>DATNLP010000162.1:0-2819 GCA_035602795.1 Acidimicrobiales bacterium
TCCGTAGGAAGCCAGCTCGGCGGCCGAAATGGGCTTGGCCGTGTAGACCATCTTGCGCATGGCGTGCTAGGGGACGAGGCGGGCCAGGTGGGTGGCGGCGCCCAGCGCGCCGCGGTCGACCTCGGGCAGGCCGAAGGTGGCGTCCTCGGAGGCGACGACGGTGAGGTCGGTCAGGTCGGAGCGGCAGATGGCCCGCACCACGGCCATGGGCTTGCGCCGTGACCCCCAGCCGCCGATGCCGACGGTCATGCCCGAGCGGAGCTCGGCGACGATGTCGTCGACCGTGGTGCGCTTGTCGCCCACTGGCTAGCTCGCTTCGCTCACTTCGACGTGTCCGCGTCGCGCTTCTCGACGAAGGCGGCCCGCTGCTCGTCGGCCACGCCGCGCACGTGCAGCTCGTAGGTGAAGCCCTGCTCGAAGCGGTAGCTGCGCTTGACGTCGACCGGGTCGATCCCGTTGAGCGACTCCTTGGCCCGCCGCAGGATGGTGGGGCTCTTTTCGGCGATGTCGGCGGCCAGCTCGAGGGCGGTCGCGTGGAGCTGATCCGGCGGGACGACCGCAGCGAGGGAGCCGTAGGACGCCAGCTCGGCGGCGGTGATGGGCTTGGCGGTGTAGACCATGCGGCGCATGGCGTGCTGGGGGACGAGGCGGGCCAGGTGGGTGGCGGCGCCCAGCGCGCCGCGGTCGACCTCGGGCAGGCCGAAGGTGGCGTCCTCGGAGGCGACGACGATGTCGGCGTTGCCGACCAGGCCGATGCCGCCGCCGAGGCAGAAGCCCTGGACGGCCGCGATGACGGGCACCTCGCAGTCGTAGACGGCGGCGAAGGCGGCGAAGCAGCCGCGGTTGACGCCGACCAACGCCTCGTCGCCCTTGGCGTTGATCTCCTTGATGTCCACGCCGGCGCAGAAGCCGCGCCCGGTGGCCCGCAGGACGACGACGCGGTTGGTCGGGACGCGTCCGGCGGCGGTGAGGGCGTCGGCCAGGGCGAACCAGCCCGCCACGTCGAGGGCGTTCACCGGCGGGTGGTCGATCACCACCTCGGCGATCCCCTCCTGCGCCTGGATCACGTCGATGGGCATGGGAGCCAGTGTCTCCTCGTCGTTCCCTCGGTCCTGACGAAGCGTCAGAAACGGGTGCTGGGAACTTAGGCGAGCGGGCCAGGCCGGGCCAACACGGCCCGGCGATAGCGTCCTCGTCATGACAGGCGGTGGCCTGGATGGCGACGACGTGCTGGCCGAGCGCTACCTACGGGCGGTGGCGGCCCAGGACTGGCCGACCGTCGCGGCCAGCATTGCACCGGGCGTGGTGCGCCACGGGCCCTTCGGCCACGACACGGTGGTCGGTGCGGACGCCTACCTCGACTACCTCCGGCACACCATGCCGGCGTTGGCCGGCTATCGGCTCGACATCGACCGGGTGACCGACACTGGCGGCGGTCGGGTTTTCGTAGAGCTGTGCGAGACGGTGAATGTGGACGGGGCGCCGTTGCTCACGCACGAGTGCCTCGTCTTCGACGTGGCGGACGGCCGAATCGAAACGGTGGCGATCTACATCCGCCAGGACGGCGGGACAGATGCCCGGGACGGGGGCGTGCCGTAGGGTTGCGGCCGTGACGCAACCGACGCCTTTCGACTTCGACGACCAGGTGGTGGTCGTGACCGGCGGTTCGCGCGGGGTCGGGGCCGGGATCGTGACCGCGTTCCTCGACGCCGGCGCCAACGTGGTGACGTGCGGGCGTCACGACGCCGAGATCGACGGAGCGGTGTTCGTGACAGCCGACGTCCGTAAGCCGCCCGAGGCGGAGCGGGTCATCGCCAAGGCGGTCGAGCAGTGGGGCCGGCTCGACGTGCTGGTCAACAACGCCGGCGGGTCGCCGCACGCCTTGGCGGCCGAGCAGACGCAGCGCTTCGTGGAGTCGGTGGTGGGGCTCAATCTCCTGGCGCCGCTGTGGTGCGCGCAATCGGCCCACAAGGTCATGGCGCTGCAGGAGGAGGGTGGGGTCATCGTCAACGTGGCCAGCATCTCGGGGCTGCGCCCTTCGCCCGGGGCCTCCGCCTACGGCGCGGCCAAGGCGGGGTTGATCAACCTGACGGCGACGTTGGCCATGGAGTGGGCGCCCCTGGTACGGGTCAACTGCGTGAGCGCCGGGCTGCTCGACACGGGCGCGGGCGACGACTTCTACGGGGGGCCTGAGAAGATGGCGGCGGTGGCGGCGGGGGTGCCGATGGGGCGCATGGGGACGCCCGACGACGTGGCCGGCGCCGTGCTGTTCCTGGCCAGTCCGGCGGCGGCGTTCGTGTCCGGGGCCAACCTGTTGCTCGACGGGGGCGGCGAGGTGCCGCCGTTCATTACCGCCATGGGCGGGGGGTGACCAGGAGACCCTTCGGGGTTTTGCGGGGAGTTCGTTGCTGATCGCCACGGGGGACCCGTTCAAAACACTGCACGATATCGTTTAGCGTTTTGGGCGGGTGCCTCGGCGGCCAGGCGTCGAGGCCCACATTTCCCTGACCTCGGCAATTAGGGGTGCAACCGGGGTCAGCTGCTAGACACTTCGACCGTGCAATTGGCGGTTCCCACGGAGACCCGTCCCGGTGAGCGCCGCGTGGCCCTCACCCCTGACGTGGTCAAGAAGCTGGTTGGCGGCGGCTGGGAAGTCTGTGTCCAGGCCGGCGCCGGCTCCGAGGCAGCCTTCGGCGACGCCGCCTACAAGGAAGCCGGAGCGAGCATCGCCCCCGACGCCGCCGCCACCGTGACGGGTGCCGTCCTCGTGGTGCAGGTCAACGCCCCGGCGCCCGAGGATGTGGGGCGGCTGCCCGACG
>DATNLP010000164.1:0-2449 GCA_035602795.1 Acidimicrobiales bacterium
GGACAGGGGCCGGACGACGAGGTGGTCGAGCCGGCCTTCCGACTCCTCGGTGCGGGCCGCGCCGATCTGGCCGGCGGCCACGACGGAGACCAGGACGGCCAGCATGAGGAACGCCACGCCGAGATACGCGGCCGCCCCGCCGCCGGTGGCACCGAGCTTGTCGAAGACGTCCTGTACGGAGGAGCCCGACAGCGTGCTGCCCGCCGCCTTGGCCACCGACCCGAGAAGCAGCCCGGTCGCCGCCACGGCCACCGGCCAGCTGACGGCGGTGCCCCGGAGAAGGCGCAGGCTCAGGCCGGCCTGCCCGCCGAGCAGCCGCAGCCGGGGCGCGCTGTGGGAGCGGTCGGGGACCACGCTGGACCCCACGTCCCGACGCCCGGCCAGCCAGACGCAGAGCGCGCTGAGCACGGCCGTGAACGCGACCATCGACACCAGCGGCCTGGGGTCGTTCGACGTGAGCGGCGCCAGGTGCTCCACCCAGCCGAGCGGCGAGAGCCACGTCAGCCAGTTCAGCCCGACGCCGGCGTCGCCCACCATGCGCAGTCCGTAGCTGACGCCCAGCACGACGGCGCCGTAGCCGGCGGCCATCCGGCGGGTCGGTGCCAGCTGGCTGGTGACCGCGCCGACGGCCAGGAACATCAGTGCCGGGCTGGCCAGGGCCAGGGCGAGGAACAGCGCCGGTCCGGCCGCGATGTCCACCCGCGGCGAGAGGCCGGCCAGCGCGACAACGAGGGCAGTGACCGCCCACAGCACGGCGGCGCCGACGCCCAGGCCGGCCAGCGCCTGCGCCGTGGCGGCGCGCCGGGTGGTCTGGCCCGCCAGCAGCAGGTCCCACCTGCCGGCGTCCTCCTCGCCGCGCAGGAGCCGCGAGCTCGTGAACAGACCCCACACGGCGCCGATGATCATCACCGTCATGGAGACCTTGAACACGGTGAAGCCGCCCACGGTGTTCAGCGCCGGCGCGGGCCCGAACAGCGCAATGGTCGCCTTGTTGTCGCCGAAGGCCGCCTCGAGCTGGTCGCGCTGGGCCGGGGTCTCGTAGATGCTGGTGTAGCTCCACGCGGCGGAGGCCACGAAGGCGCCGAAGACGTAGCCCCACAGCCCGCCCGAGCGCCCGGCGGCGTGCGCCGTGCGCCGGGCCACCACCGAGCCGGGGCGGCGGCCGTAGGCGGCGGCCGGCAGCAGGGGGAGCTCAGCGACGGCCATCAGCACCCACGTCGGGTGGGGTATCGCCGTAGTGGCTGAGGAACAGCTCCTCGAGCGAGGGCTCGCGGCTCAGCAGGGTGGTCACGTCCGTCGTGGCCAGCTCGCGCACCAGCGGCGCCACCGGGCCACGCAGCTCCAGGTGGACGCCGTGCCCCAGCGCGTGCACGGCGCTCACGCCCGGCACGGCCGACAGGTCGGGCGGGGTCCCGGCGAAGGTGGCGTCGACCGAGACGGCGGAGAGGTGGCGCAGCTCGTCGAGCGTGCCCAGCTCGACCAGCCGGCCGGCGCGCAGAATGGCCACACGGTCGCACAGGGCCTCGACCTCGCTCAGGATGTGCGAGGACAGGAAGACGCTCTGGCCGCGCGTCTTCGCCTCGTGCACGCAGTCGCGGAAGACCTGCTCCATGAGCGGGTCGAGCCCGGAGGTCGGCTCGTCGAGGATCAGCAGGTCGGCCCGCGTCATCAGCGCGGCGATCAGCACCACCTTCTGGCGGTTGCCCTTCGAGTAGGCCCGCACCTTCTTGGAAGGGTCGAGCTCGAAGCGCTGCACCAGGTCGTCGCGGTAAGCGGTGTCGACCCGGCCCTGGACCTGGCCGAGGACGTGCAGCGTCTCCTCCCCGGTCAGCCGGGGCCACAGGTTGGCCTCGCCCGGCACGAATGCGAGCCGGCGGTGCGCCTCGACGGTCTGGCGCTCGGCATCGAGGCCGAACACGGCGGCGCGGCCGGCGCTGGGGCGCAGCAGGCCGAGCAGCAGGCGGATGGTGGTGGTCTTGCCCGCCCCGTTGGGGCCCAGATAGCCCATGACCTCACCCGGACCGACCTCGATGGTCAGGTCGTCAAGGGCGGCCTGGCGCCCGAAGCGTTTGGTCAGGCCCTCGGTACTGATGGCGCTCTGGGTCACCGCCGGCTCCCTTCCTGAGGCTGCAATCCCCGAAATTCCTGCCCGTGCGGCACCCTGTGCGTCGGAATCCCAGTTGAACTGGGGATTCGCGCACTTATCCACACCCCCTCAGGAGTGGGGAACACACGTTTCGTGCCCCCGTCGGACTTTTGGGCCTTGCGCATGGCTAGAGGGTGGAGAAAGATTGCACTACATCGTTGTAACTACAACAGTGCCACCTGAGGCGAAGAAGGGGGGCGAACCAAGATGCCAGTGGACATAGTCACCACGCTCTACGGTCGCCAGGAACGAAGTTGGCAACTACAGGCGAACTGCATGGGCGTCGACCCGGATCTGTTCTTC